>JACCRJ010000579.1 GCA_013813615.1 Lautropia sp.
TGGAGAGACGGATCGGGTTGTAACGGCTGGATCTTACGGCGCGGCGGCGGTCAGCGCCGGGGTGCCGGATGTACGGGGCACCACCGTGGTGATGACGCCACCGCCAAGGCAGACCTTGCCGTCGTACACGACCGCGGATTGCCCGGGCGTCACCGCCCACTGGGGGGATTCGAAGTCCACGCGCATGCCGGCCGCGGACCAGGAGACGGCGCCCGGGGAATCCGACTGGCGGTAGCGGAACTTGACCCCGTAGCGGCGCCCGGGCCGCGGGGCCGCCCCGACCCAGTGGACGTCCTCGCTGAGCAGCGACCGCGACAACAGCCAGGGATGGTCGTGTCCCTGCACCACGTGCAGCGTATTCTGCGCCAGGTCCTTGCGCGCCACATACCAGGGCTCGCCGCTGCTGTCGCGGTGGCCGCCGATGCCGATTCCCTTGCGCTGGCCCAGGGTGTAGAAGGCAAGCCCGATGTGCCTGCCCACCTCCGCGCCACCGTCATCCAGGATCGGCCCCGGCCGGGTCGGCAGGTACCGCCCGAGGAACTTCCGGAACGGCCGTTCGCCGATGAAGCAGATGCCGGTCGAGTCCTTCTTGGCGGCGTTGGGCAGGCCGATCCGGGCGGCGAGGCGGCGCACCTCCGTCTTGTGCATGCCACCCAGCGGGAACATCGCCCGCGACAGCTGTTGCTGGTCCAGGCGGTGCAGAAAGTAGCTCTGGTCCTTGCCAGGATCCGCGCCCCGAAGCAGTTGCCAGCTGCCGTCCTCGGCCTTGCGCACGCCGGCATAGTGGCCGGTGGCAATGCGGTCCGCGCCAAGGCGAACCGCGTGGTCGAGGAAGGCCTTGAACTTGATCTCTGCATTGCACAGCACGTCCGGGTTCGGCGTGCGCCCGGCCGAATACTCGCGCAGGAACTCGGCGAAGACGCGGTCCCGGTATTCGGCGGCGAAGTTGACTGCCTCGAGCTCGATTCCCATGACATCCGCGACACTGGCGGCGTCGAGCCAATCCTGGCGGCTGGAGCAGTACTCGCTGTCGTCGTCGTCCTCCCAGTTCTTCATGAACAGGCCGACGACCTGGTAGCCCTGCTGCTTGAGCAGCCAGGCAGTCACCGCCGAGTCCACCCCGCCCGACAGGCCGACCACGACCCGCTCGCCGGGCGTGGCGGCCGGCGAGCGCACGGGCGCGCTCAAGGCGCCAGGCGGATTGGCGCCGGCGGCACCGGCGCCCGCGGGGGCAGCAGAAGAAGGTTCCATCGCCGACATTCTATTGAATGCGCTTGTTAGACTGTGGCCTGCCAGGAATTGAAGCGGCAGTCGGCCGACCGCCACAGGAAAAGGTGATTCGACATGAGAATCGGGGTCCCCAGGGAGCGCCGGGCAGGTGAAACCCGCGTCGCCGCGACGCCGGAGACCGTCAAGAAACTGATCGCAGCGGGCCACGAGGTGCTGGTGGAAAGCGAGGCCGGGGCGGCGGCCAGTCAGCCGGACAGTGCCTATACGGCGGCCGGCGCAAGAATCGTCTCGGCCCGGGACGCCTTCACTACCGAGATGGTGATCAAGGTCCGGCCCCCGCTCGCGGAGGAGCTTGCAACCTTGAAGCCGGGGGCGGTCCTGGTCGGGATGCTGAACCCGCATGACCTGGCGGGGCTGCAGAAGCTGGCTGCGACCGGCGCCAGCGCCTTCGCGCTCGAGGCCGCCCCGCGCACCACCCGCGCGCAAAGCATGGACGTGCTCTCGTCGCAAGCGAACATCGGCGGCTACAAGGCGGTCCTGCTGGCTGCGAACCTGTACCAGCGCTTCTTCCCGATGATGATGACGGCTGCCGGCACGGTGAAGGCGGCGCGCGTGATCGTGCTCGGCGCCGGGGTCGCCGGTCTGCAGGCGATCGCCACGGCCAAACGCCTGGGCGCGGTCATCGAGGCCTCCGACGTGCGTCCGGCCGTCAAGGAGCAGATCGAATCCCTAGGCGCCAAGTTCATCGACGTGCCCTACGAAACCGAGGAAGAGCGCCAGATCGCCGAGGGCGTCGGCGGCTATGCCCGCCCCATGCCGGAATCCTGGATGAAGCGGCAGGCGGCCGCCGTAGCGGAGCGCTGCAAGCAGGCGGACGTCGTGATCGCCACCGCGCTGATTCCGGGGCGCAAGGCCCCGGTGCTGGTGACCGAGGAGATGGTCAGATCGATGAAACCGGGTTCGGTCATCATCGACATGGCAGTGGAGCAAGGCGGCAACTGCCCCCTTTCCGAAGTGGACGCGGTGGTTAACCGCCACGGCGTCACCATTGCCGGCGTGACCAACCTGCCGGCCCTCGTCGGGGCCGACGCGTCTGCCCTCTACGCCCGCAACGTCCTGGACTTTCTGAAGCTCCTCTTCGACCAGGACGGCGCGTTCCGCATCGACATGGAAGACGACATCGTCAAGGCCTGCCTGGTGTGCTCCGACGGCAAACTGCTGCGCGGCTGAGCAACGCCGCCGGCCCTTATTCAAAGCATCGCCCCGGGAGTTCTCATGGAAAGCGTCAGTCCCACCGTCATCAACCTGATCATCTTCGTGCTGGCGATCTATGTCGGCTTCCACGTCGTCTGGAACGTGACGTCGGCACTGCACACGCCGCTGATGGCGGTGACCAACGCCATCTCGGCGATCATCATCGTCGGTGCCATGCTCGCGGCAGCACTCACCGAAACCGCCCTGGGCAAGACCATGGGCGTGCTGGCGGTCGCCCTGGCCTCGGTCAACGTCTTCGGCGGCTTCCTGGTTACCCGGCGCATGCTGGAGATGTTCAAGAAGAAGGAACCCCGCCAGCTCGCCGGTCCCGATGCATCCGGCGCGGGAACCAGCGGCCGGTGACGCTCAAGGCTTTTCTCTTTCTGTTCGTCGTCACCCTGGTTGCAGTGGTGGGCGCGGCGCTCATCGCGGAGATGCTGGTCGGGCCGGGTTTCGAGCGCGGCATCATCATCGCGGTGCTGGCGGGTCTGGTGGTGTTCCCGGCGGCGCGCTGGGCGGAGTACCGGGGCTGGATGAAGGGCGCCTGGAGCCCCGGCGGTGAGCTGCGCAAGCAGCAGGAAGCGCGCCGGGAGCAGCCCGCCCCGGATGCAACGGAAGAAAGAAAACAGACAGCAACCGGTGAGGAACCTTCGCTTTCCGCTACCGGCGACCGCACATCCCCCGGAGATCCTCGGTGAGCCTCAATTTCGTCGTCTTGCTCTATCTGGTCGCATCGGTGTGCTTTATCCAGGCGCTCAAGGGGCTGTCGCACCCCACCACCTCCCGGATCGGTAACGCCTTCGGCATGGTGGGGATGGCCATCGCGGTCTTCACCACCATTGGGCTGATCGTCCAGCTGCAGGCCGACGGCGGCTCCGGCGGCCTCGCCTGGGTTTTTGTCGGGGTGGCCGTCGGTGGCACCGCTGGCACGCTGATGGCGAGGCGGGTCGAGATGACCAAGATGCCGGAGCTGGTCGCCTTCATGCATTCGATGATCGGCCTGGCGGCGGTCTTCATCGCCATTGCCGCCGTCGCCGAGCCGTGGGCCTTCAACATCGTGGCCCGCGGCGAGCCGATTCCGGTGGGCAACCGGCTCGAGCTCTTCATCGGAACCTTCGTCGGCGCGATCACCTTTTCCGGCTCGGTGATCGCGTTCGGCAAACTCTCAGGCAAGTACAAGTTCCGCCTGTTCCAGGGCGCCCCGGTGACCTTTGCCGGCCAGCACCTGCTGAACCTCGCCCTCGCCCTGGTCATGCTCGGCTGCGGCGCCTGGTTTTTCATGACGCAGCAGTGGACGCCGTTCTGGCTGATGACCCTCATCGCATTCGTGCTCGGCGTCCTGATCATCATCCCGATCGGCGGCGCTGACATGCCGGTCGTGGTGTCGATGCTCAACAGCTATTCCGGCTGGGCGGCTGCCGGCATCGGCTTCTCGCTTAACAACCCGATGCTCATCATCGCCGGATCGCTGGTCGGCTCCTCCGGCGCGATCCTGTCCTACATCATGTGCAAGGCGATGAACCGGTCGTTCTTCAACGTGATCCTGGGCGGGTTCGGCGGCGAAGTCGGATCGGCCGCCGCCGGCAGCAAGGAGCAGCGCCCCGTCAGCTCGGGCTCCCCCGACGACGCCGCCTTCCTGCTTGCCAATGCCGACCGCGTGATCATCGTCCCCGGCTACGGTCTGGCAGTGGCGCGGGCGCAGCACCCGCTGAAGGAACTTACCGAGAAGCTGATCGCCCGGGGCATCGTCGTCAAGTACGCGATCCATCCGGTGGCCGGGCGGATGCCGGGCCACATGAACGTGCTGCTGGCGGAGGCCGAGGTGCCCTACGACCAGGTGTTCGAAATGGAGGACATCAATTCCGAATTCGGCGACACCGACGTGGTGCTGGTGCTCGGCGCCAACGACGTGGTCAATCCCGCGGCGAAGGATCCCAAGTCGCCGATCGCCGGCATGCCGATCCTGGAGGCCCACAAGGCGCACCGTGTCATCGTCAACAAGCGCTCCATGGCCTCCGGCTATGCCGGCCTGGACAACGAGCTGTTCTACATGGACAAGACAATGATGGTGTTCGGCGATGCCAAGAAGGTGGTCGAGGCCATGGTCAAGGCGGTCGACTGAGCGCGTCTCTCCCG
This sequence comes from Lautropia sp., assembly GCA_013813615.1. Lineage (GTDB taxonomy): Bacteria > Pseudomonadota > Gammaproteobacteria > Burkholderiales > Burkholderiaceae_E > Lautropia. The sequence goes on from JACCRJ010000579.1 coordinate 4,621, forward strand.
C
>JACCRJ010000587.1 GCA_013813615.1 Lautropia sp.
GTCATCAAGGCCGGCCTGATCGCCGTCCCGTCGATGCCGTTGCTGCGCGCCCGCGAACTGCATCCGATTCTCGAGAAGGCTCATGTAACCGCTGCGCTCTGCGACATCCGCCTGCGCGACGAATTGCTGCAGGCTCAAGTAGGCAGCCCGCTGCAGCAGGTTCTCTATTTCAACGACGGCGACGGCCGCACGCCGGCCGGCGGCTCCCTGGAGGCCATCTGCGCGAAGCGGCCGGCCGACTTTCCAGCCTGCGACACCGCGCAGGACGACATCGCCCTGATCGCCTTCACCTCCGGCACCACCGGCCAGCCGAAAGGGACGATGCACATGCACCGGGACATCCTGGCGATGTGCGACCTGTTTCCCCGGTCGATCCTGAAACCCCGGGCCGACGACATCTTCTGCGGCACGCCGCCCCTGGCCTTCACGTTCGGTCTGGGCGGGCTGCTGTGCTTTCCGATGCGCGTCGCGGCCTCGGTGCTCCTGGTCGAGAAGGCGACGCCGGAGAGCCTGCTGGTGGCGATCGCGCGGCACCGCGCCACCATCCTGTTCACCGCACCGACGTTCTACCGCCAGATGGCGCCGCTGTTGAAGAACCACGACGTGTCGTCGCTCAGGAAGTGCGTGTCCGCCGGGGAAGCCCTGCCGGATGCGACGCGCCAGTTGTGGCGCGGCGCCACCGGCATCGAGATGATCGACGGCATCGGCGCGACGGAGATGATCCACATCTTCATTTCCGCGGCCGCCGATGACGTCCGTCGAGGGGCGATCGGCAAGGTCGTGCCGGGGTACGAGGCCCGCATCGTCGACGAGAACATGAACACATTGCCGCCGGGCACCGTCGGCAAGCTGGCGGTGCGCGGCCCCACCGGTTGCCGCTACCTGGCCGACGAACGCCAGCGGGATTACGTCCGCGACGGCTGGAACCTCACCGGCGACACCTTCCTGATGGACCAGGACGGCTACCTGTTCTACCAGGCGCGATCGGACGACATGATCATCTCGGCCGGCTACAACATCGCCGGACCGGAGGTCGAGGATGCGCTGTTGTCCCACCCGGCGGTGGCGGAATGCGGCGTTGTCGGGGCACCCGATGAAGCGCGCGGGCAGGCGGTCAAGGCCATCGTGGTCCTGCGGCCTGGTCTGCGGCCTGGCCCGGCCCTGATCCGAGAGCTGCAGGATCATGTCAAGAAGGCGATCGCACCGTACAAGTATCCCCGGCTGATCGAGTTCGTCGAGAGCCTGCCGCGAACCGAGACCGGCAAGCTGCAGCGGTTCCGGCTGAGGGAGATACCGGCCGGCAGCGTCGGCGCGGCTGCCGGCAAGGCCTGAGCCGCCCACAGGCTCCAGGGCCTTTTCGCTCAGGCCGGCTTCTTCGCGCCGCTGCCTCGCAGTTCGCGCCGCAGGATCTTGCCGACGTTGGTCTTGGGCAGGTCCGTGCGAAACTCGATGTGCTTCGGCTTCTTGTAAGCGGTCAGGTTCCGCGCGCAATGCTCCTGGAGGTCCTTTTCCGTCAGGGCGGGATCGCGCTTGACCACGAACAGCTTGACCGTTTCCCCGGTCTTCTCGTCCGGCACGCCGATAGCAGCGCATTCCTGCACGCCAGGATGACTGGAGACGACTTCTTCCACTTCGTTCGGATAGACGTTGAAGCCGGACACCAGGATCATGTCCTTCTTGCGATCGACGATCTTGATGTAGCCTCGCTCGTCCATGATGCCGATATCGCCGGACTTGAAGAACCCGTCGGCGGTCATCACGGCGGCGGTGTCCTCCGGTCGCTGCCAATAGCCGGCCATGACCTGCGGGCCGCGGATGGCGATCTCGCCGGGCTGGCCGAGCGGCACCGGCTGGGCGTCGTCGTCCAGGATCACCACCTCGGTGGACGGCAGCGGCAGGCCGATCGTGCCGCTGTACCGGTCGGTGTCGGTCGGATTGCAGGTCGCCGACGGAGACGTCTCGGACAGGCCATAGCCTTCGCAGATCGGGCAGCCGGTGAGCTTGAGCCACTTGTCGGCCACCGCCTTCTGCACGGCCATGCCCCCGCCGTTGGAGACCCGCAGTTCGGAGAAGTCGAGCTTCCTGAACGCCTCGTGGTCTGCCAGCGCGTTGTACAGCGTGTTGACGGCCGGGAATAGCCCGACCTTGTGCGGCTTGAGCGCCTCCGCCACCGCCGGCAGATCCCGCGGGTTCGGGATCAGGATGTTCTTGGCGCCGGTGCGCATGCCAAGCAGGCAGCAGACCGTCAGGGCGAAGATGTGGTACAGCGGCAAGGCACAGGCAATGATCGTCTGCTCCGGCGGCGGCGGCTTCTTCGGATTGTGCAGCGCCGGCTGCATCCACGCCTGCGACTGCAGGACGTTCGCGATCACGTTGCGGTGGACCAGGGTTGCGCCTTTGGAGAGGCCGGTGGTCCCACCGGTGTATTGCAGGAAGGCCGGATCCTCGTGGCCTGCGGCTGACGGCGTCAGCTGCATCCTGGCGCCTTCCGCCAACGCCGTGTTGAAACGCACCGCATCCGCAAGCGTATAGGCAGGCACCATCTTCTTGACGTTGCGCACCACGAAGTTGACCAGCGTGCCCTTGAGCAGGCCGAACAGGTCACCCATGCTGGCGATGACGATGTGCTTGACCTGCGTCTTGCCGATCACCTGCTCGAGTGTGCCGGCGAAGTTCTCGAGGATCACGATCGCCTCGGCGCCCGAGTCGATCAGCTGGTGAGACAGCTCCCGCGGCGTATAGAGCGGGTTGACATTGACGACGACGTAGCCGGCACGCAGGACGCCGGCGATGGCGACCGGATACTGCAGCACGTTGGGCATCATCAGCGCGATCCGCGCGCCCCTGGTCAATCCCCGGGACTGCAGCCAGGCGCCGAAGTTCCGCGACAACTCGTCCACTTCGCGAAAGGTCATCGACTTGCCCATGCTGACGTAGGCATCGCGGGCGCTGAAATTGCGGAAGGCTTCCTCGATGAGTGCAGCCACCGAGCGGTACTGCGAAGCATCGACGTCTGCCGGCACGCCGGGCGGGTACTGCGTAAGCCAGAAGCGCTCCATCTCCTCCTCCTGATGTGTCTCTCGTATTGCTTCTTTTATCTGTACGCCCGGATGGTAGCGCCTGTGGACTGTTCCCTCGCGTGAATCTGCCCCGGCGACGGCGAAGGGACCTTCTCGTCACGCAGGTGGACCACCTGGTCGCGTGCCGGCAACTCCTGCGCGCCGGTACCGCGGGCCTCTTCCAGCCGGCGCAGCGCCGGCCCGCGATCCGGCGCCGGATTCAATGCATCGCCATCGATCAACCTGTCGCTGCGCCTGACCAGGAACGCCTGCCGCTCCGCCCGGTCGAGCGCGGCAAGCTCGCCCACCTTCAGGTAGAAGCGGGCAAAATCGTCGCCGCTCTCGTCGAACAGCTGGCGAAATACCGGAACCCAGGTGGTATAGGTTGCGACCGAGCCGAGATGGGCATTGCCCAGTGGCCGGCCGAACCAGCGGTCATAGCCCGCAAAGCCCGCCCAGGGACCCTGCCGCATCTGCTGGTACTCCGTCTTCAGCGCGTCGAACACGAGGCGCTTGCCCTCGCGCTTCTCTTCGTCCGGGATCGCAGAGGCATAGACCGCGGCGAGCTTGTCCCGATGACGGCCGAGCAACTCGAGGAAGGCGTCACGACGCAGCCGCTGCTGGCGGTAGCCGAGGCGCTGTTCAGGCGTTCCATTCAGCTCCAGCCAACGCTCGACCCCGAGTTGCTCAACGGTTGTCGCGAACGATTCGTTGAACATCGAATCCCCGGGAACGTAGACCACCTGGTGCGCAAGTTCATGGAATACCAGCCGCGCCACTTCCGCATCCGGATAGTTGATGAAGGTCGATAGGAGCGGATCATCCAGCCAGCCCAGCGTCGAGTAGGCCGGCACGCCATTGATCTGGACATCGAGCCCTTGCCCGGCCAGGCCTGAGGCATACGCCTCCGCTGCTTCGAGGGAATAGTAGCCGCGATAGGTGACGCAGCCGGCCACCGGAAAGCACCACTGGGTCAGGCGCAGGGAAAGTTCCGGCGCGGCGACGACGCCCCAGGTGACGAAGGGCTGCTTGATGTCGGCAAACCGCGTGTAGCTGCCGTTGTCGGGCAGGCTGAGGTCCGTGACTGCAAAGCGCCTGATCCGGGTAGCCAACTCGAGCCGCTGGCGGGTGCGGGCATCCAGGCTGCCCTGCGCGAGCAGCTCACCCACTGGCTCGGCACGCTGCAGGATCGACAGGTGCCCGCTGATGGTCTGCCAGTAGTAGCCTGCGCCCTCGGAGAGCCGGCCGATGCCGGTGCCGAACAGCCCGCAGCCGGTGATGAGGAGCGTGCCGCAAAGGATCGCCAGCAGCCGCCGGGAACCGTTGCGAGCGGCCGCCCTGCCGGCCAGCGCCGGCTCCGGTGCCAGCGACTCAGCGCGCCTCGATTTCAACCAGGCAATCATAGAAAGCCGGTCCCCGACCAAGGTCGGTCAGCCGCTGATGCGTGACCATGTTGACGTTACGCCCGCCGGGGCTGTGCTTGTGCCACCAGACACCCGGCACCATCACCACGCCAGCCCTGGCGGCATCGGTGACGACTGCCCGCGCCATGAAGCTGCCGCGCTGGTTGAACACTGTGACAGTATCGCCATCGGCGATGCGGCGCGGCTGGGCATCCGCGGGATTGATGTGGACCTGCTGGTC
>JACCRJ010000609.1 GCA_013813615.1 Lautropia sp.
GGATAAGCCGGTCCTTCGACATGTGTGAGGAAGTAGCCCTTCTGCCGCTTGGCCACCACGGCGACCTGGCCGCTGCCGTTTCGGATGCTCACGATGGGGCGCTCCAGCAGCATCTGCCGGCCGGCATCATGGCCACCAAGAAAACGCAGGGATGCCCCGCGGATATCCTCAGGCGGCGCGGAGGCCGCAAAGGTCGAATCGGGAGGCTTGACCGGATCAACCGGATTGACCCTCGCCGATGGCAGCCAGGCGCTGGTACGGGCGCCCGCCAGATTGGTCGGCAACGGGAATTGGGTGGGGGGCATGAACGCCGGCCGAAAGCCGCCTGGCGAGCGGGCCGTGTCCAGCCGCTCAACCTTGTAGACCAGACGATAGATGCCGATGTCGACGCAGTCGCCGTCCGCCAGCTGCTGCTGCATCACCGGCGCGCCGTTGATCAGGGTGCCGTTGCGGCTCTTCAGGTCGTGGATCACCGACTCGCCGCCCGACGTATGCACGATCGCATGCTCGCCCGACACGGTCAGATCGTCCAGCAGCAGGTCGTTGTAAGGCCGGCGCCCGATGGTCAGCTGCTTGCGGTCGATCACCACCTCGCGCAATATGCGATTGGCCGCCGACAGCACCAGCTTCCCCACAGTCGCCTGCTCATCGTGCTGCATCAGTTCATTCCCTGGTTGCGCGAAGCTTCAGCGCATTCACCCCGCGCCTGCCCTTGTGGCTGCCGTAGCGCAACGCCTTCTGCGCATGCGTCGGGACGCCGGCGCAAGGCCAGTACCGGTACAAGATGCGGCGCAGCCAGGCTTGCGGCCTGGCTGTGAGGGCGAAGGAACGACATGACACCGAATCTATCGGTGCCATGCCAAGCGGGGGAGGAACTAGTTCATGAACGGCCAGCGCACCCGGTCAGGCGGCACGGTGCCGAGCGCCTGCGTGGGTCCGGCGCCGACGCCGGAAGTGCTGGCGCCAGGAAGCTAGAGAACGGACTTGACCAGTCGCCCCATCTCCGAAGGATCCTTGGTGGTCTTGATGCCGCAGGCCTCCATGATCTCCAGCTTGGCCTGAGCTGTATCGGCGCCACCCGATATCAGCGCGCCGGCATGCCCCATCCGTTTGCCGGCCGGGGCGGTGACGCCCGCGATGAAGCCGACGACCGGCTTCTTCATATTGTCCTTGATCCACCGCGCGGCGTTGACCTCGTCCGGACCGCCGATCTCGCCGATCATGATCACTGCGTCGGTGCCGGGGTCGTCGTTGAAAAGCTTCATCACGTCCACGTGCTTCAGGCCGTTGATCGGATCGCCGCCGATGCCGACGGCGGAGGACTGCCCCAGTCCGAGCTCCGTTACCTGCGCCACCGCCTCGTAGGTCAGCGTCCCGGAGCGGGACACGATGCCGATGCGGCCGCGACGGTGGATGTGGCCGGGCATGATCCCGATCTTGATCTCGTCGGGAGTGATCAGCCCCGGGCAGTTGGGGCCCAGCAGCAGCGTCTTCCTGGCCTTCTTTCGCATGCGGTCGCGCACTACCATCAGGTCGCGCACCGGTATCCCTTCGGTGATGCAGATCACCAGGTCCAGGTCGGCGTCCACCGCTTCCCAGATGGCATCCGCGGCGCCGGCCGGCGGCACGTAGATCACCGATACGGTGGCGCCGGTGGCATCCTTCGCGGCCTTGACCGTGGCATGGATGGGAATGCCCTCGAAATCCTCTCCTGCCCGCTTGGGGTTGACGCCGGCGACGAAGCAATTCTTGCCGTTGGCATACTCCCGGCACATCCGCGTATGGAATTGACCGGTCTTGCCGGTAATTCCCTGCGTGATGACCCTGGTGCCCTTGTTGATCAGGATCGACATGTCCTATTGTCCTTTGTAACAGTTGAGCCAAGTAGCAGCCGCCGCCGCATGTAGCAGTCGCCTCTTACTTGGCAGCCGCCGTGGATCGGCTTCGCCGGCCCGATGGCGGCGGCCCCTTGGGGGGAGGCGGCCGCAGGCCCCTTCGGGGGGATCATCTGATGCCGCTGGCGGCAGCAACGACCTTCCTCGCAGCTTCACCCATGGAGTCGGCTGCAATGATCGGCAGGCCCGACTCCGCAAGCATCTTCTTGCCGAGGTCCTCATTGGTGCCTTTCATGCGTACCACCAGGGGCACCTTCAGACCGACCGTCTTGCTGGCGGCGATCACGCCCTCGGCAATCGTGTCACAACGCATGATGCCGCCGAAGATGTTCACCAGGATCGCCTTCAGTCCGGGGTTGCGCAGCATCAGCTTGAAGGCTTCAGTGACCTTCTCCGTGGTGGCACCGCCGCCGACATCGAGGAAGTTGGCTGGCTCACCGCCGAACAGCTTGATGGTGTCCATGGTCGCCATTGCCAGGCCCGCGCCATTGACCAGGCAGCCGATATTGCCGTCGAGCTGGATGTACGCGAGGTCGAACTCGGACGCCTCGATTTCCGCCGGGTCTTCCTCGTCCAGATCACGCATCTCGACGATGTCGGGATGGCGAAACAGCGCATTCGGGTCGAAATTCATCTTCGCGTCCAGCGCGATGACGTCGCCCGATTTGGTCAGGACCAGCGGATTGATCTCCGACAGGGAGGCATCGGTTTCGAAGAACGCCTTGTACAGGCCCTTCAGGACCGCACGCGACTGCGACAGGCTCTTCTCGGGAATGCCGATCTTGCGGGAGAGGTCATCCGCCTCGCCGTCGGTGAGGCCGGCTTCGACGTCACAGAACACCTTGTGAAGCTTCTCCGGCGTATGGGCCGCCACCTCTTCGATGTCCATGCCGCCTTCGCTGGAAGCCATCACGCAGATCTTCTGGGATTGCCTGTCCAGGACGATGCCGACATAGAGCTCCTTGCTGATGTCCGCCCCTTCCTCGATGAACAGGCGCCTCACCGGTTGCCCGGCCGGTCCCGTTTGATGCGTCACCAGCTGCATGCCGAGGATTTCGGAAGCAAGCTTGCGGACCTCGTCCACCGACTTTGCCAGCTTGACACCACCGCCCTTGCCGCGTCCCCCGGCGTGGATTTGCGCCTTCACCACCCAGACCGGGCCGCCGAGTTGCTCAGCTGCCTTGACCGCCTCGTCGACACTGAAGCAGGGGATTCCTCGAGGCACCGGGACACCATAGCGTTTGAGGATCTCTTTACCCTGGTACTCGTGGATTTTCATGATGCTTCTCGGTTTGCGGATCAGCGCGCGCCGACCGCTGGTGCGGGATCGGGTGCAGCAGGCGCGGGGCATGTTAGCACAGGGAAGGGACTGATGCTGCTCTGCAGCAAAGAGGTTTCGGCTACTAGCAATCGTCCCCGCCGGGGGACTGTTCGGCTTGCTTGATGATCCAGGAGACGGTGGCTGGTTCGAAGCCGCGACCCAGCATGAAGCGGTGTTGCCTGGCGCGAGCTTTGAGGTCCGTCGGCGGCGCACCGAAGCGGCGCCTCCAGATGGCCAGCGCGCGTTCCCGCTCGGTTGCAGACAAGGGTGCAAGCGCCGCGGCCGCAAGCTCGGGACTGACACCCTGCTTTGCCAGGGTGCGGGACACGCTGGCAACGCCGTAGCGTGCACCCTTGCTTTGTGCGAGGACTTCCGCGAAGCGCCGGTCCGACAGGAGCTTCTTCGACTCCAGGTCATCCAGCAGGATGTTCACGGCCGCTTCATCGACTTCTTCGGTCAGCAGCTTTCGCCGCAGTTCGGCCCGGCTGTGCTCCCGCCGGGCCAGAAAGCGCAGTGCGCGCCCCCTCAGGCTGAGCGAGCCGGGTGGCTGCCGGCTGCCTTCAGCAGCCACCGGATTTCACGGTCCGCCGCAGGCAGGGGCGCAGGCAGAGATAAGAGACTGCCGGGCCAATCAGGCTGCCTCTTTCTTGTCGGCTTTGCCGCCTTCAATGACTTTCAAGCCCCTCGCACCCACGCCAAACGATTCCCGGACCCGATTCTCTATCTCCAGGGCCAGCTCCGGCTTCTCCCGAAGGAATTCCCGCGCATTGTCCTTGCCTTGGCCGATGCGTTCGCCGTTGTAGCTGTACCAGGAACCGCTTTTCTCCACGATGCCAGCCGACGCGCCGAGATCCAGGATTTCGCCCAGTCGTGAGGTGCCCTCGCCGTAAAGAATGTCGAATTCCGCGTTCTTGAACGGGGGCGCGACCTTGTTCTTGACGACTTTCACCCGCGTCTCGTTGCCGATGACCTCATCGCCCTTCTTGATGGACCCCGTGCGGCGGATGTCCAGCCGCACCGACGCGTAGAACTTCAGCGCATTGCCGCCGGTGGTGGTTTCCGGGTTGCCGAACATGACGCCGATCTTCATCCGGATCTGGTTGATGAAGATGACCAGCGTGTTGGTGCGCTGGATGGAGCCGGTGAGCTTGCGCAACGCCTGGCTCATCAGCCGGGCCTGCAGGCCCGGCAGCGAATCCCCCATCTCCCCTTCGATCTCCGCCCGCGGAGTGAGCGCTGCGACCGAATCGATGACGATCAGGTCGACCGAGCCCGACCGCACCAGTGCGTCGCAGATCTCCAGCGCCTGCTCACCTGTGTCCGGCTGGGAGATGAGCAGATCCTGCAGCGTCACCCCAAGCTTTGCCGCGTACTGGGCGTCCAGGGCGTGCTCCGCATCGATGAACGCGCAGGTTCCGCCCAGCTTCTGCATTTCCGAGATGACCTGCAGCGTCAGCGTCGTCTTGCCCGACGATTCCGGGCCGTAGACCTCGATGATGCGGCCTCTAGGCAGGCCCTTGCCGCCGATCGCGAGATCGAGGCCGAGCGAGCCGGTCGAGATGCC
>JACCRJ010000611.1 GCA_013813615.1 Lautropia sp.
CTCCTCAACCCCGCGGAACCGCTGCCCGACGTGACGGTCCTTGAGATGCACCAGGTGATCAACCTGGACACGACCGGGCTCGACGCGCTGAAGGGGCTGCACCGGCACCTGGAGCGCCGCGGCGGACGGCTGGTGCTGGCGGAACTGAATCAGCAGCCGATGTCGCTGCTGAAGCGGTCCGGCTACCTGGAAGAACTCGGCGAGGAGAACATCTTCGACCGCCTCGACAGGGCCTTCGAGGAGATCCGGTCGGGAGCCTGACGGCCTCAGGAGGGGCCGCCCTGGGTCTTCCAGTCCTCGTTTCGGCTGATGCGCTTGATCCGCCTCGTCGTCTGGTCAAAATGCGCGTTGAAGAACATCGTCTTCTGCATGTCGCCTTCGTAGCGCCAGCTCCAGACTTCCTCGCGCGCCAGCGCATACGGCGTCACCTCCGTCTGCTTGCCCAGGATGCGGCGCACGTCGTCCGGTGTCATCCCCACCCGAACCTTCGCGAAATTGGCTTCGATCAGCGCCCGCTCCATGCCGAGGTACTTCCCGTCCGGGCCGATCAAGACGAAGTAGGTCTGCGTGCCCATCGGGCCGCGCGGATACTCGAGCTTCCTGGAGCCGCTCTCTTCCTCCCAGACGATCTCCGGCTTTCCCATCAGCCGGCGCACGTCGTCTTCGGTGTGCTGGCCGACCACCAGCTTCTTCTCGGCGAAGTAGTCACAGCCCGACACGCCGATCGTGATGCACACAAGGGCAGCCAGCAAGGCACTTCGGCGTGGGCTTCCGGTATCGGTCATCCTGCATCCCTCATGCGTTCTCGTCCTGGCTTGTCCCGGTGACTCAACTACAATACCAGTACCTGAACGCTTGCAGCATGGAGCCCGCCGACATGGCGTACGAATCCGACCTGACCCTGTTCCTGAAGAAGCTGAAAGCCGAGCGCCCGGAACTGGAAGCCGAGCAGCGGCGCGGCCGGGCCATCTGGTGGGACGCTATGCCGTTGGACCTGGATCGGCGCAAGCAGGAACTGGAATCGGGCGTGCCGCAGCAGGCCTATCCCTACCAGACGCAGCGATGAGCCGGCGTCAGAACCCTTGACCGGAACCGTCCACAACCTGCCGGCCGGAAAGCTTTCCGCAATGCCTCCGGCATCGCCGACTTCGCAGATCGAACTGCCGATCCTCGCCAGGATCCATGGCGAGCCCCTGCGACGGATTCCCAACGACCTCTACATCCCGCCGGACGCGCTGGAGATCCTGCTCGACGCCTTCGAAGGCCCGTTGGACCTGCTGCTCTACCTGATCCGCAGACAGAACTTCGACATCCTGGACATCCCGATGGCCCAGGTGACCAAGCAGTACCTCGCCTACGTCGACGAGATCAGGACCCGCAACCTGGAACTGGCGGCCGAGTACCTGCTGATGGCGGCCGTCCTGATCGACATCAAGTCGCGCATGCTCCTGCCGGTGAAGAAGGCCGACAGCGACGAGGAAGTCGAAGATCCGCGCGCGGAACTGGCGCGTCGCCTGCTGCAGTACGAAATGATCAAGGTCGGCGCTGCCCGCATCGATGAACTTCCGCTGGCGGGTCGGGACTTCGTGCCTGCGCTCGTCACCATCGATCACACCGCCGTCGTGCGCCTGCCCGATGTCAGCCCGGCAGACCTGAAGAGCGCCTGGGCGGACGTGCTGAGACGGGCCCGGCTGGTGCAGCACCATCAGATCCGCCGTGAGGAGCTGTCGGTGCGCGAGCACATGACCGTCATCCTGCGCGCGCTGCAGGCGCGGCGCTTCGCGGAATTTCAGGATCTCTTCGAGCCCGGCAAGGGGGTGCCGGTGGCGGTGGTGACGTTCGTGGCGATGCTGGAGTTGGCCAGAGAAGCGCTGGTGCAGATCACCCAGGCAGAACCGTTTGCGCCCATCTACGTGCGCCTGTCCTATCTGCCGAGCTGAAGCCAACCCGATGCAGGTGCGGCAGAACCTGCCCCTCAGGTCCCTCACCACCTTCGGCGTTGCCGGCACCTCGGCGCGGACCTTGACCCTTGAGCGTCTGGAGCAACTCGACGCGCTGATCGAGGCGCTCGCCGGGAGCCTTCCGTTCATCCTGGGCGGCGGCAGCAACGTGCTGTTTGCGCGGGACCTGCATGAGCCTTTGGTGCTGGTACGGCTGAAGGGACGGCGCCTGCTGGACGACGGTGGCGCGACCATCCTGCTCGAGGTCGGCGCCGGCGAGGGCTGGGACGACACAGTGAGCTACACGCTGTCGCAGGGCTGGTTCGGACTGGAGAACCTGTCGCTGATACCGGGATTGGCAGGCGGCGCGCCCTGGCAGAACATCGGCGCCTACGGCGTCGAAGCGGCGGAGCTCATCGAAACCGTGCAGGCGGTGCACACCGGGACCGGCGAGAGGCGCACCTTCAGCACGGCCGACTGCGACTTCGGTTACCGCAGCAGCTTCTTCAAGACGGCGGACGGACGCCGCTGGCTCATCACTTCAGTGCGGCTGCGGCTTTCTCGCGAGCCGCATCCAAGGATTGCTTACGGAGAGATTCAGCAGGAACTCGCGGCACGTGCAGCGCTGGCCGCGCCCGAGGTATCGGACGAGTCAGCGGACCCGACCGGCCAGCCCGCAGGGTCTCCTTCGCCGCAACAGGTGGCGGCGGCGGTCCGCTCGATTCGACGGCGCAAGCTGCCGGACCCTGCGTCGCTGGGTAACGCCGGCAGCTTTTTCAAGAATCCGATCGTCAGTCGCGACGACGCGGAACCTCTGCGGGTTGCGTATCCGAAGGCGCCCGTCTACCCGGTGCCGGACGCGGCGCACGTCAAGCTGTCGGCGGCCTGGCTGATCGAGTCCGCCGGCTGGAAGGGCTTTCGCGACGGTGACGCCGGCGTTTCGGCACAGCATGCGCTTGTGCTGGTCAACCACGGCAACGCCACCGGACCCCAGTTGCTGGCTCTGGCGCGGCGAATCCAGCAGTCGGTCCACGATCGGTTCGGCATCGCGCTCGAGCCGGAGCCGGTGATCGTTGCCTGAAACGTCACCGACGTGCATGCAGACGTCCCTGCGGGAAGGGAGATGACGACGGGTGCGGGAACAGGCGAAGACACACCGATCAGCCTCGTGGTGGACACCAACATCTGGCTGGACATGCTGGTGTTCCAGGACCCCGCCACCTGCAGGCTCGCTTCACTGCTGCATCCGTCATCGCCGGTCAGCGCGCTGTCGAGCGACGCGATGCGCGCAGAACTCGCCGACGTGATCACCCGCCCGCAATTCAAGCTGGGCAAGGCGGAACAGGCTGCCCTGCTCGCGCGATTCGACGG
>JACCRJ010000153.1 GCA_013813615.1 Lautropia sp.
GCGGACAGCGGCAAAGAAACCCGCCGCCAAGAAGCCGGCGGCCAAGCGACCGGGCGGCGGCAAGGCCGCGGCGTCCAAGCCGGCGGCCCGCAAGGCCGGCCGCGCGGCGACTGATGCAGCGGCAAGCGTGCCGGCAAGAGCGCCTGCCAAGAAATCCGCCTAGCCTGGAAGGCTGTCGGACGGGATCTTGCCGACGCGGCCGCACTCGCTGATGAGGCGGCGCGATAAGAACGGTAAAGTAGGGCATGAGCAACCTGCCTGTCATGGCACCGGCCACCCTTGCAGCGCCATCCGATCCGCAGCCCGATCCGCTCGACGGAGTGCAGAGACTGCCGGCGCAATGGGTGTTCGCCTACGGCTCGCTCATCTGGCATCCCGACTTCGAGTACGTCGAGCGGCATCTGGTCCGCATCCACGGCTATCACCGGGCGTTCTGCATCAGTTCCACCCGCTATCGCGGCACGCCGGAAGCACCGGGCGTGGTACTCGGCCTGGATCGGGGCGGCTCCTGCCATGGTGTCGTCTACCGGTTCCGCCCCGGTGACGAGAGGCAGGTCGTGGAGGCCCTCTACCAGCGGGAGATGCCGAACCACGTCTACACGCCACGGCTGCTGCCGGTGCGGCTGCCTGACGGCCGCAACGTGGAGGCGATCACCTTCGTCGCGCGCCGCGATCACCCCAGCTACCTGAGGCTCTCCGCGGACGAAATACTGCGGCGTCTGTCATCATGCCGGGGCGGCCGGGGTCACAATCGCGAGTACGCCATCAACACTTGGCATGCGCTGCGCGAATGGGGCATCGAGGACGCAGGCCTCGGCGTCATTGCTCGCGCGCTTGAAAAAGCCGGGCCGTGCGCCTGATGGCGCCTATCCCGAAAATGGAGACCCCGATGAAGATCCGCTCGCTGCCCGCCTTTCTGTTGCCGTTGCTCTTCAGTGCGTCAGCCTGGGCGCATCACGGCTGGAGTTCCTACGATTCGGAGAAGGCCGTCAAGATCGAGGTAGCGCTGGCAGAGGTGCAGTACCGCAATCCGCATGCCGAGGTCGCCGTGGATCACCAGGACAAGCGCTGGCAGGTGATCCTGGCGCCGATTTCCCGGATGGAGTCGCGCGGACTGGAAAAGGAGTCGCTGGCGGTCGGCAAGACCGTCACCATCGAAGGCTTTCCGCGCAAGGACGGCACGGCGGAGATACGCGCCGAGCGGATCACGGTCAGCGGCAAGGTCATCGAGCTGCGCTGACCCCGCTTCGGACCGGGCGGAACTGATCCGGCCGGTCGCGGACACGGGCGCTGCATGGGCTCCCTTGACTGGCTGAGCCCGACCACGCTGGCGGCCGCCCTGGAAGCCTCTGCCCTGGGGGCCTGGATGCGCGGCTCAGGCTGGGCCTATCCGGTCGCCAACCTGCTGCATCTTCTGGGGCTGGTCCTGCTGATCGGACCGATGCTGCTGCTCGACCTGCGGCTGCTGGGCGCGGGCCGGCAGTTTCGCGTCCCGGCGGTGTCGGCAACGCTGACGCCCTGGGCAGTCGCGGGATTGCTCCTGCTGCTGCCGAGCGGCGCGATGATGTTCGCGGCCGACGCCGGGCCGCTGCTCGACAACAGCCTTTTGCAGATCAAGTTGCTGCTGATCGCGACTGGCATCGCCAATGCGCTCGTCTTCAGGTGGCTGTGGTCGGCCAGCCTGGACGACTGGGACAGCCGCGCGCCGGCGCCGGGGCGGCTGCAGGCTGCGCTGTCGGCGCTCTGCTGGCTTGCGGCCGGGACGCTGGGCCGGCTGATCGCCTACGGCTAGGGATCATCCCGCCAGCGCGCCAGCCATCGCTGCCGTACCCGCCGCGGCGAGCAGGCTTGCGGCAATGCGCCGCGACCAAGGCACCCGGGCCGGATGCTCACTCTGCACCCACACGGCCAGGCGATAGGAAAGCACGAGCATCAGCGCCTGGATCACGGCCAGTCCTGCGAGGTACGCCAGCAGCGGCGTGGCCTCCGCGCCGATCACCGCTTCTCCGAACGCGTGGCCGTGCAGCAGACCGGCGGCCACCGCCAGCGCCAAGGCGCCAGGCATGCCCGGCAGACGCCGCGAGAGGAGCATGCCGGCAAGGACCAGCAGCGTTGCCGCGACGCCGGCTTCGGCCAAGGCCGGCGGCACCTCCGGCACCCGCAGCGCCGTCGCAGCCATGGCGGCCACCGCGAAGGCGCACGCCGGGCCGATGCCCCGCAGCCCGGCCCAGGCCGAGCCTAGGC
>JACCRJ010000646.1 GCA_013813615.1 Lautropia sp.
CAAGCGAACCCAGGACCCCGACCAGGTCGCTGCCGAAGCTGCAGCAGACGCAACCGCCGGACAGATTGAGCCGCCGAAGTAGATCGGGTCCAGGCCCCAGCCGACCAGTGCCTGGGTGGAGTCGGCCAGATCGGCCGCCGCCCTGGCCAGCCGGTCGACGACTGCATCGATCGAAGGTGCTCCGGGCCAGACGCGCCCGTCGGGATCCAGGCGATCATGGAACCCGACGTAGACGAATCGCCACAGGGCACCCTCCATCAGGTGGCTGTGTCCCTCCACGAACCCAGGCAGGAGCACCTTGCCGGCAAACCGTTCGTCGAGCGTATGCTCACCCCAACCTGCCAGCTCCTCCAGAGGTCCGGCACCGAGAATCCGGCCGTCTCGCACGGCAACGTGGGTGGCGAGCGGACGCGCCGGGTTCATCGTGCGGATACGCCGGGCACGAAATATCGTCGTCGGTATCATGCTCCGATGTTAGAGCACCTCGATACGCTGCGTTTTACGCCGCCTGCGACGATCGTCGAACGCGCTCCCCGCGCTGCCTGCCCGAGGTACCTATGCGACTTCACCTGAGAGCCCCCTATTTCGGTCGCGTCTCGTCCGCTTGGGCTGCTTCAGCGCTGGTAGCGCTGCTGATGTTGTTGCCGCCGCTGTCCGCCGCGCCGCCGGATCCATCGCCCTACGCCGGTCAGGAATCGCGGGACATCAAGGCACTGGCCCCCCAGGAGGTGGAGTCGCTGCTGGCCGGCAAGGGGATGGGCTTTGCCCGGGCGGCGGAGCTCAACGGCTATCCTGGCCCCGCGCATGTGCTGGAGCTGGCCGAGGCACTCGAACTCAGCGAAGAGCAGCGCGACCGCACTCGCGCGCTTTTCGTCCAGATGGAACAGGAGGCGGTCAGCCTGGGCTCCGCACTCGTGGCGGCCGAGCGCCGGCTCGATCGGCTGTTCGCGGACCGCTCCGCCACGCCGCAATCGTTGTCGAACCTGCTCAACACGATCGGTGAGCTGCAGGCCGGGTTGCGGGACGCGCACCTGCAGGCGCATCTGGTGCAGGCAGGATTCCTGACGGCGGCGCAGACAGCGCGGTACGCCCAACTGCGCGGCTACTCGACCGCGCCGCAGCCGGCTCAGGGACAGGGACGAGCTCAGGGGCATGGGGATGGACATGGGCATGACAGGGGCCCAGGCAACGCGCACGACGGCGGGAGCCCCCGGCACTAGCTAGCGCCCATACCTATAATCGAATACCTGAACGTGCCGAGAGCCGCCATGCCGATGATCGACGAACTGGAGCGCCTCGCAGCGCTGCGCGACAAGGGTGCCGTCACCGAGGCGGAGTACGAGCAGGCGAAGGCGCGGGTGCTGGCCCCGGAATCCTTCACCGAGCCGATGCGGGCCGTGCGCACCCGCTCTGGGCTGGTGCGCCGGTCGGTCACCGACCGCTGGATCGGCGGCGTCTGCGGTGGCCTTGCCCGCCTCACCGGGAGCGAAGCCTGGATGTGGCGGTTGCTCTTCACCGCCGGCCTGGTGTTCGGCGGCATCACCGCCTTCGTCTACGTGCTGCTGTGGGTGTTCGTGCCGGCAGAGGAACTGCCCGGCACCGTCTGAGCAGCCGCCGCGCCCGCCGCTCAAACGCACCGCAAAACCAGGGCCGCCGCGGATCCGGCTCCGCCGGTCCGCCAGCGGCGCCCCCCAGTGGGGGGAAGCGCGAAGGCGCTTCGGGGGGCGTCCTCTAATCCAGGAAGCCGAAGTGCCTGGGCAGGTAGAGCACGATCTCCGGATAGATCATGAGCAGCGCCAGTGCCACCAGCTGCACCAGGACGAATGGCATGATGCCGCGATAGATGTCGCCCATGGTCACGCTGGGCGGCACGACGCCTTTCAGGTAGAAGAGCGCGAAGCCGAAGGGCGGCGTCAGGAAGGCGGTCTGCATGTTGACCGACAGCAGGATGGCGAACCACGCGAGGACCAGCGGCTTGCCTTCGATGAAGGTGCCGAAGTCCAGCTTGGCGACGATCGGCGCGAAGATCGGGATGACGATCAGGCAGATCTCGATCCAGTCGAAAAAGAACCCCATGAAGAACACCAGCGCCATCACGAAAATCATCACTTCCCAGGCGCTGTCGATCCCCATGGCGTTGAGAAGTTCGACGACAACGTCGTCGCCCCCGAGGGCGCGGAACACGTAGGCGAAGAGCGTGGCCCCGAAGACGATGAAGAACACCAGCGCGTTGGTCAGCGCCGAGGCGGTCATCACCTCCCTGAGGGTCTTCATGCTGAAGCGGCGGTTCGCCATCGACAGCAGGATCGCCCCGAGGGCGCCGACGCCGGCGGCCTCGGTGGGTGTAGCCCAGCCGCCGAAGATGGAGCCGAGGACCAGCATCACCAGGATGGTCGGCGGCAGGAAGCCTTTCACCAGCATCCTGACCGTCAGGCGCTCGTCCTGGTCGCTGAGCGCGCCGGTCAGCCGCGGCGCCAGCGACGGCATCAACCAGCAGGCCAGCAGCAGGAAGACCACGTAGAGCAAGCTCAGCAGCAGCCCTGGCAGAATCGCGCCGGTGAACAGGGTGCCGACCGGAATGCCGATCAGGTCGCCCATGATCACCAGCATGATGCTGGGCGGTATGAGGATGCCGAGCGTGCCCGCCGACGCGATGGTGCCGACCGCGAGCGCCTTGTTGTAGCCGGTCGAGAGCATGACCGGCAGTGCGATCAGACTCAGCATGATCACCGACGCGCCGACGATGCCGGTGGTGGCGGCCATGATGGTGCCGAGCACGGTGACGGCGATGGCAAGCCCTCCCGGGATCCGGCGCAGCATCAGCTGGAGAATGCGCAGCAGGTCCTCGGCGATGCCGCTGCGCTCCAGCATGGTCCCCATGAAGATGAACATGGGAACGGCGACCAGCACCGGGTTCTGGACCGCCTGGCCGAAGATCCGCGGCAGCAGCGTTGCGAACTGGGTGAGGCTGAAGGTACCGGAGACGGAGCCCAGGAGCCCGAACCCGACGCCCACTGCACCGAGCAGGAAAGCGACGGGATATCCGAGGAACATGATGAAGACCAGCGCCACGAACATGATCACCGCCAGGTGATCGATCAACCAATCCATAGCCCGCTCACACGGTTGGGGCGACGATGGCCGGCGCCGCGAACGGCGTATACGCCTTCGCCGCCTGCTCCGGTGAGCCGAACAACGCGACGATGCATCTGAACGCCACCGCAATGACCGCCATCAGGGCGGTGACGAAGGCACCGTACAGGAACAGTTTGATGATCCAGCGCGCTCCAAGCCCGTTGGGTGCCTCCGACGACTCGCCCTGCATGAAGGAAACCCGGAAGAAGTCGTGCGCATACGGAAGCGCAATCCACAGGTACGGCAGCGCGAAGAACAGGCAGCCCAGCAGTTCCAGCCAGAGGCGCGTCCGGGAGGACGTCGAGGTGAGAAAGACGTCGATCCGAACATGCCCGTTGCGCACGTAGGTGTAGCCGATCCAGGTGCAGAACAGCACGGCATGAAGGTGCCATTCGAGTTCCTGCAGGCGGGTGGAGCCGAAACCGGGAAGCTGGTAGCCCACCTTGCGCGTGATCACGTCCACGGTGATGGCCGCGATGCAGGCGAGGAACGCCCAGGCGCCGAGATCAGCGATGAACTTGAGGATCCTTTCCAGCAGGTTTGCGATGCGTAGCAAGGCGTTCATTGGGCATGCCTGAAGAGGACGCCACCGCCGCAGCTGCGGCTGCATCAGACAGTGGCTGTTCGAGCGGCTTGCGGCCGCGGCGGCCTACTTCAGGTAGCCGATGTCCTTCCAGACTTTGTAGTTGGTGCGGAAGGCGCTGTAGGACTCCCACCCCTTCTTGAACTCGGGGCTCTTGGCGGCCTCCTCGGCAGCCACTTCGATCCAGGCCTTTTCGTAGGTGTCGAGGATCTCCTTGGGCCAGGTGTGGATGGTCACGCCCTTGGCCTGGATGTCCTTGATCGCCTGGAACTGGGTTGCCTCGCCTTCGGCAAACTGCTGGAGCATGGTGGCGTCGCAAGCGCCTTGGATGATCGCCTTCTGCGTCGGGCTGAACTCCGCCCACTTCGTCTTGGAGATGATCAGCTCGTTGAGCGTCGCCTGCTGGTGCCAGCCTGGGAAGTAGTAATGCTTGGCGACCTGGTGGAACCCGAGGGTGATGTCCATCACCGGCATCGAGAACTCCGCCGCGTCGATCGTGCCGAGCTGCAGCGCCTGGAAGATCTCGCCGGCCTGCAGCAGCTGCGTCGAAACGCCCAGCTTCTGCATGACGCTGGCGCCCAAGCCAAGGAAGCGCATCTTCAGGCCCTTCAGGTCGTCCAGCGACTTGATCTCCTTGCGGAACCAGCCGGACGCTTCCGGCGAAATCACGCCGCAGGGAACCACCTCGACGTTGTACTTGGCGTGCAGGTCCTTCATCAGCTTCTCGCCGCCGCCATGCTTCAGCCAAGCCAGGTACTCGCCGACGCCGGGGCCGAAAGGGACGGCGCCGTACAGCGCGAAGGCGATGTCCTTGCCGGTCCAGAAGGCGGAGACGGTGAAGGCCATGTCGAGCGAGCCGCTGCCGACGGCATCCAGGTACTGGCTGGCCGGCACCAGCGCGCCGGGCTCGAAGCCCTTGACGTCGATGCTGCCGCCGGACATGGTGCGAAGCATTTCCACCAGCCGGATCTGAGTCGGTCCGAGTAGCCCGGTGGTGCTTGGGAACGCCCATCCCATCTGGGCCCTTACCTTCTTCTCCTGCGCCGTCGCCGGCGCGACCGACACGCCGAGGACCAGGGTGACAACCGCAGCCAACTTGAGCAGCTTCATGCGTCTCCTCCTTGTCTGGTGATGCAGTTCCGCCGGGGGCTCTGCTTACCGTTGGATTATTTGCAGGGCGTCTGACACGCGGTTTGCCGCTCTGTCAGTGGGGTCAAGTAGACACCGTTGGTTCCGGTAAGGCAATGGGACATTCCCGAAGCAGCGTGTGCGGCGC
>JACCRJ010000716.1 GCA_013813615.1 Lautropia sp.
GGCGCAAGCCGTCTTTTTCCTCGCAGCCGGCCCCTCGAAGCCCCGCCCATCCGACGAAATCCGCCGGCCGGACCGGCCGGTGTGGTTTAAATGGTGCGCGCCCGATGCAATGACGTCATGAAGCCACACAACGCCACCCCCGTCGCCCGCCGCTTCTCCTTCGGCGCCAGCGCCGGACTGCTGCTGCTGGTGTCTGCCTGCTCGACCTTGCGGCCCGTGGCCGAGCCGGGTCCGGCCGGCGGTATCGACGGCGCGGCGGCGGCGATCGCAGCGTCCGAGCCCGAGGCGGATCCGATCGCACCGGCTGGCAGCGCGCGGTCGATGCCGCCGCGGCGCGCTCCGGCGAAGCGTGTCACCAGCGCCAAGTTCCGTGCGGGCCCGGGAGAGTCCTCCGGGGATGCCGACCGGGAGCCGGCGCAGCCAGCGCTTCAGACGCTGATCGATACCGTCCCGGAAGACGCCGGCGACGACCGGCCGCCGGTGGCCGGTCCGGTACCGAAGCTGGAGCCGCTGGCCGACCATGCGAACCGGTCCTACCGGCTGCGGGGCAGACACTACCGGCCGATGAAGGACCTTGTGCCCTTCCGTCAGCGCGGCATTGCCTCCTGGTACGGCAAGCAGTTCCATGGCCGCCGCACCGCCACCGGCGAACGTTACGACATGCACGAGATGTCGGCGGCGCATCCGACGCTGCCCCTGCCGTCCTATGTCCGCGTCACCAACCTGAAGACCGGGACCAGCATCATCGTCCGGGTCAACGACCGGGGGCCCTTCGCCCACAACCGGGTCATCGACCTGTCGCATGCCGCCGCCGGACGCCTCGGCGTCCTGGCGGGTGGCATCGCCGCCGTCGAGATCAACCTGATCCTGCCGGAACCTGCGGGAACCGGCCTCACCGCGCCGGTGGCGGGCGTCCTGGACTAGGACCCCGACAGGCTCCCAGGCATCAGGCTGTCGCGGTTGCGCAGCGCCGGGAACCGGCTCGTCCAGATGGCGACCACGAGCAGCGTGCCGATTCCGCCGAGCACCACGGATTCGACCGGGCCGAACCACGCGGCAGTGACGCCGCTCTCGAACTCGCCGATCTGGTTGGACGCGCCGATGAACACCGTGTTGACCGCACTGACGCGCCCGCGCATGTCGTCGGGTGTCTCCAGCTGAACCAGCGATTGGCGGATCACTACGCTGAACATGTCGGCCGCACCGGTCAATGCCAGTGCCATCACCGACAGCACGACCGATGTCGAGACGGCGAATACCAGCATCGCCGCGCCGAAGCAGGCGACGGCGACCAGCATCTTCCTGCCGACTCGTTTCTGCAGCGGATGACGGGCCAGCCAGACGGCGGTGGCGATTGCGCCGATCGCGGGCGCGGAGCGCAGCGCACCCAGCCCTTCGGGGCCGGTCTGCAGGATGTCGCGGGCGTAGATGGGCAGGAGCGCGGTGGCGCCGCCCAGCAGAACCGCGACCATGTCGAGTGAGATCGCGCCGAGCAGCACCGGCTTGCTGCGGATGAAGCGCAGCCCGGCAAACAGGTAGGTGAGCGAGAACGGCGGCAGCGGCGCCCGCACGCGAGGCTCCTTCACCCACACCATCAGCAGCGAGGCAAGCAGGAACAGCAGCGCACTGCAGGCGTAGACGATGCCGGAGCCGGCCAGGTAGATCAGCCCGCCCAGCGCGGGCCCGGTGATCATCGCCACCTGCAGCGTGCTGCTCGAGGTGGCGATGGCTCTCGAGAGCATCTCCGGCGGGACCAGCCGCGGCACCAGCGCCTGGCTGGCCGGCTGGTCGAACGCGCGGGCGCAGCCGATGGCGAAGACCGCCGCGAAGATCCATTCCGGTGTGAGGTCGCCGCCCCAGGCGCCGACGGCAAGGCTTGCCGATGCGGCAGCCTCCATCGCGCGCGCGACGATGATCACCAGCCGGCGGTCGAACCGGTCGATGATCGAGCCGGTGATGAACAACAGCGCGAGGCTGGGTGCGAACTGCGCCAGCCCGACCAATCCGAGGTCGAGCGGGTCGCCGGTCAGCTCGTACATCTGCCAGCCGACCGCCACCACCTGGATCTGCATCGCAAAGCCGCCGGCCAGCCGCGCGGCCAGGAAGCGCAGGAACGACGGGTTATCCGACAGTCTGATGGTGATCTCCGCAGGGCCGCCGATTGTAGTGAGTGCGGCCGGGCGCCGCCGGGCGCTGCCGTATGATTGGGACCATGTTCCGCTTCTTCGAAAAGCTGCTGCCCGGCGCCGTACCGCCGCCGCAGCGGGTGCGGCGCAGCGGCCCGCCCAACGGCCTGCTCGCCTTCTACTGGCACTTCATCCGGCAGGCCAAGCCGGTTTTCGCGGCGATGTTCGCGACGTCGCTCGGCATTGCCTTGCTGGATACCCTGCTGCCGGTGCTGATCGGCAAGCTCGTCACGCTGGTGGAGGCGCCGCAACCACGGGCCGCCCTCGACGCGTCCTGGCCGGCGCTGCTCGCGATCGCCCTCGCGATCCTGATCGGCCGCCCCCTGGTGATCCTGCTCGACAGCCTGGTCCGGCACGGGGCAGTGACGCCAGGCTTCACCCAGATGGTTCGCTGGCAGAGCCACTGGCATGTGGTCCGCCAGAGCTGGCCCTTCTTCCAGAACGACTTCGCCGGGCGCATCGCCAACCGGGTGATGCAGACCGGCTACGCGGTGCGGGAGACTGTCACCTCCGCGGTCCGCTCGGTCTGGTATATCGTTTCCTTCGGTACGCTCTCGCTCGCCATCATCGCGGCGGCGGACTGGCGGCTGGCGATACCGACGCTGCTCTGGTGGATCGCTTACCTGCTGTTCCTGCGCTGGTTCGTGCCGCGGATGCGCGACAAGGCCCGGCGCAGTTCGGAAGGCCACTCGGCGCTGATCGGCCGCATCGTCGACAGCTACGCCAACATACTGACGGTCAAGCTGTTCGCCCGGGCTTCGGACGAAGACGCCTACGTGGTCCAGGCGATGGACGAGCATCGGCGCCGTGTCAGCCAGCACATGCGCCTGACGACCGGCTTCATGTTCACCCTCGCGGTGATGAACGCCCTGCTGGTCGTCGGGACGGCGGCGACCGGGATCTTCTTGTGGATGACCGGTGAAGTCGCCGCCGGCGTCGTCGCGACCGCGCTCCCGTTGGCCTGGCAGGTCTCCAACATGGCCGGCTGGGTTTCCTGGGAGATCGCGGGGATCTTCGAGAACATCGGCACGGTGCAGGAAGGGATGCAGACGATTGCCGTCCCCCACCAGCTGGTGGACCGCGACGATGCGGCCAGACTCGAGGTGACCCGAGGCGAAGTCGTCTTCCGCTCGGTCAGCTTCACCTACCCGAACAGCACGGCGCCGGTGCTGAAGGAATTCCACCTGACGGTACGCCCGGGCGAGCGCATCGGGCTGGTCGGCCGCTCGGGCGCCGGCAAGTCGACGCTGGTGAACCTGCTGCTTCGCTTTCATGACATCGACGACGGCGCCATCCTGATCGACGGACAGAACATTGCGGGCGTCACCCAGGAGAGCCTGCGCGCTGCGATCGGCGTGGTGACTCAGGACACCTCGCTGCTGCATCGCTCGATCGCCGACATCATCCGCTACGGCAGGCCGACCGCGACCGATGAACAGGTGCACGCGGCTGCCGGCCAGGCGCATGCGGACGAGTTCATCGGGTCGCTGCGCGACTGGATGGGCCGCAGCGGCTACGATGCCCATGCCGGGGAGCGCGGGGTGAAGCTCTCGGGCGGCCAGCGCCAGCGGGTTGCGCTCGCGCGGGTGGTGCTGAAGGACGCGCCGATCCTGGCGCTGGACGAGGCGACGTCGGCGCTGGATTCGGAGATCGAGGCGGCGATCCAGGAGCAGCTCGACACGCTCATGCGCGGCAAGACGGTGATCGCGATCGCGCATCGGCTGAGCACCATCGCCAGGCTGGATCGGCTGCTGGTCATCGACCAGGGCCGCATCGTCGAGCAGGGCACGCATGCGCAGCTGCTCGAGCAGCATGGCTTGTATGCCTCGCTCTGGCAGCGCCAGTCGGGTGGCTTCCTCGGCGCGGACCTGGAGTCGGTGTGAACGCCGAAGCCGCCGGGCCGGCCGGTATCGCGGCGTCGACCGCCGGATGGCGGATCGTGCCCCTGGGGGACCGGTGCCTGATCGTCGAGTTCGAATCGCGGGTGGATGCGCAGATCAGCCGCAAGGCGCGGTCCCTGGCCCATCGCCTGCTGGAGCGGCCGCCGACCGGCGTGGTCGACGTCGTGCCGGCCTTCTGCACCGTCGCCGTCTACTACCGGCCGGAGCGCTTCGCGCCGGGCGCCGCGCCGTTCCAGCAGCTGCGCCTGCAGATCGAGGCGCTCCTCCATGCCGGCCTGGAAGCGGCCGAGGGGCCGGCGCGCGTCGTCCGGGTGCCGGTCTGCTACGGCGGCGAGTACGGACCGGACCTGGAAGCGGTCGCGCAGGCGTGCGGCATGACGGCGTCCGAAGTGATTCTCGCCCACGTCGCGTCGGACCATGTCGTGTTCATGCTCGGGTTCTCGCCGGGCTTTCCGTACATCGGCGGCCTTGATCCACGACTGTCGGTGCCGCGGCGGCCCACGCCCCGCACGCACATCCCCGCCGGCTCGGTCGCCATCGCGCGCGACCAGTCGGCCATCTATTCGTACGAGACGCCGGGAGGCTGGAACCTGATCGGGCGCACGCCGATGAAGCTGTTCGATCCGCTCGCCGAACCGCCGTGCCGGCTGCAGGCCGGCGACCGCATCCGCTTCGTGCCGATCGTGCCGGCGGAGTTCGCGCCGGTGGCGGCGGCATGAGCGTTATATGACCATCACGGTTCTCAAGCCAGGCGCGCTGTCGCAGTTGCAGGATCTGGGGCGCTACGGCTACCAGCGCTTCGGCGTCGTGGTCGGCGGCGTGATGGACGAATGGTCGCACCGGCTGGCCAACGCGTTGCTCGGCAACGATGAGGACGACGCGACGCTGGAGATCACGCTGACCGGTCCGAGCCTGCGGTTCGATCAGGCCGCGACTATCGCGATATGCGGCGCGGACCTCTCGCCACGGGTCGACGGTGCCGGGCTGACGCACGGGCTGCCGCACGGCCGTCCGGTGCGCATCGAGGCCGGCAGTCAGTTGCGGTTCGGGGCGCGGGCCAGCGGCGCCCGTGCCTACCTGGCGGTTGCCGGTGGTTTCGACGTCACGCTCGTGATGGGCAGCCGCAGCACCTACGCCCGCGGCGGGTTCGGCGGTCTCGACGGGCGGTCGCTGCGCAAGGACGACGTCCTGGCCGTGCGCCAGGTTGCGCTGGCGATTCCGCCGCCCGATGCGCCGCCCGCCGCGTCGCCCGCCGCGTCGCCGGTGGCGCTGTCCATCCCGCCCTCGCCGATCATCGTGCCGCCGGTGCGGATCGATCCGGTTCAGCCGATCAGGATCATCGCCGGGCGGCACTGGGACGTCTTCACCCCGCAGGCGCGGCGGCTGCTCCTGGAAGCCGAGTTCACCATCGGCGCCGCGTCCGACCGCATGGGCTACCGGCTCCAGGGACCGGTGCTGGCGCGCGCGCGGCAGGTCGAGCTGATCTCCGAAGCCGTCACCGCCGGGACCATCCAGGTTCCGCCGGACGGTCTGCCGATCGTCCTGATGGCGGACCGGCAGACCACCGGCGGCTACCCGAAGATCGCCAACGTCGCGAGCGCGGACCTGCGGGTGATGGCGCAGATGACGGCGCCGCAGGCGCTGCGCTTCGTGCTGATCTCGCTGGCGGACGCGCAGCGCATCTACCTCGCGCGGGAACGCGAGTACAGTCACGTCAGGCAGGTTCTGGGGGGGCAGTCGAAATGAACGCGCGGATCGACCTCAACTGCGACATGGGCGAGGGCTTCGGGCCCTGGAAGATGGGCGACGACGTCGCGATCCTCGACCACGTCACGTCCGCGAACATCGCCTGCGGCTTTCACGCGGGTGACCCGCTCACGATGCAGCGGACGGTCAAGGCCGCGCTGGAGAAGGGCGTCAGAGTGGGCGCGCATCCGGGGTTCCCTGATCTGGTCGGCTTCGGCCGGCGCAACCTGCAGGTCTCGCCCGCCGACGCCTACGCCATGGTGGTGTACCAGGTGGGTGCGCTGGCCGGCGTGGCTGCAGCGCAGGCCGGGCGGCTCAGCCACGTGAAGGCGCACGGCGCCCTGTACAACCTGGCTGCGCGGGACCGCGCGCTGGCCGAGGCGATCGCGCAGGCCGTCCACGACGTCGATCCGGCACTGGTGCTGTTCGGCCTTGCCGGCAGCGAGATGATCGGGGCCGCGGAGCGCATCGGCCTGCGCTGCGCCTCGGAGGTGTTCGGCGACCGCACCTACCAGCAGGACGGCTCGCTCTCGCCGCGCAGCCTGCCGGGCGCCATGATCGAGGATGCCGACGTGGCGGCTGCGCAGGTGAAGCGGATGGTGACCGAAGGCCGGGTGGGCTCGCTCGGCGGGTCGGACGTGGCGGTGCAGGCGGACACCCTGTGCGTGCATGGCGACCAGCCGGGCGCGTTGACGTTCGTGAAGCGGATCCGCGCGGAGCTGGCGGCTGCCGGCATCGACGTGTCCGCGCCCTAGGAACAGGCTCCTAGCGCGGCCGGATCGCCCGCGCCGCGGCCGGTACCCGCATTGAACTGAGCACGGCGCCGCCGCTCGCAAGCAGTGCGCCGATCAGCATTGCAACCCAGCTGCGGCCGGGTGCCAGCGCGAAGGTGAGGGCGACGATGGTGGCGCCGATGGTCTGGCCGGTGAGGCGCGCGGTGCCCAGCATGCCGCTCGCGCCGCCGCTGCGGTTGGCTGGAGCCGTGGTCAGGATGGTGTGATTGTTGGGGCTCTGAAACAGGCCGAAGCCCACGCCGCAGAGCGCCATGCGCCAGGAGACGTCGAGCGCGCTCGGGGACGCGGGAAGCAGCGCCAGCGAGAGCAGGCCCACTGCGAAGATGCCCAGGCCGATGGCTCCCAGCAGGCCGGCCGGATAACGATCCAGCAGCCGGGCCGACACGGGTGCGACGATCATCAGCGCCAGC
>JACCRJ010000717.1 GCA_013813615.1 Lautropia sp.
GCTGCCGTCACCGTCAGGCTCGCGGTAGTCGCCGCAGTCATGCACATCGCGGCCCAGCCAGTGGCTGGTGCGGTGCATGTAGAAGCGGCGATAGCTGCCGGAATCCAGCGCGCCGTCGACACTGCCCTTGAGCAGTTTCAGGTCCAGCATGCCCTGCACCAGCACCTTCACCGCCGCATCATGAGGCTCCATGAAATGACGCCCCGGGCGTGTCGCCTTCTCCGCGGCCCGCTGCGCGGCCAGCACCAGATCGTAGAGGTCCCGCTGCGCGGGATTGAAGCGGCCGTTGACCGGGAAGGTACGGGTAATGTCGGAAGCGTAGCCGTCGAGTTCGCAGCCGGCATCGATCAGGAGCAGGTCCCCGTCCCTCAGGCGGGCGTCGTTGCCGCGGTAGTGCAGCACGCAGGCATTTGCGCCGCCGGCGACAATCGAGCCATAAGCCGGAAACTGCGAGCCGTGGCGGCGGAATTCGTAGAGGATCTCGGCTTCGATTTCGTATTCGAGACTTCCCGGCCGCGTCGAGCGCATCGCACGCATGTGCGCGAGCGCCGCGATTCTCGCGGCCTTGCGCATGACGGCTATCTCCTGCTCGTCCTTGATCAGGCGCATCTCGTCGAGGACGCGGGTGACGTCGAGCGCGCGAAAAGGCGCGCTGACGCCGGCCCGCGCCTGCGCGCGCACGGCCGCGAGCCAGCGCTGCACGTGCGCGTCGAGTTCGGCGCTGGTGCCGAGCGAATAGAAGATCGACGGCTGGTCAGCGAGCAGCTTCGGCAGCAGCGCGTCGAGTTCCTCGATCGGATGCGCCTCGTCAAAGCGGAAGCGCCGGCGCGCGGCCTTCGGGCCGAAGCGAAAGCCATCCCAGATCTCGCGCTCCGCATGCTTGCTGCGGCAGAAGAGGAGGGAGCGGGTTGCGCCTTCGCCGGCGATGATCACCACCGCCGCTTCCGGCTCCGGAAAGCCGCTCAGGTAGTGGAAGTAGCTGTCGTACCGATAGGGGAAGTCGGAGTCGCGGTTGCGGGGTACTTCCGGCGCGGTGAAAACGACCGCGAGCCCGCCGCCCTGGGCGCGCATGCTGTCGGCGAGGGCGGCGCGGCGGCGCGCGAATTCATCCATCTCAGACTCCAACGGGGATTGATCGGGTTGCGAGCAGGTGGTCGAGTTCGGCGAGGCGCTCGGCCGTGCCGATGTCGAACCACTGGCCCCCATGGTATTCACCGCCGGCACGACTGGCCGCCATTTCACGCTCGAGCAGCGGACGCAGCGGCGCCTTGCGCCCGCGCGTGATGCCTTCGAACATCTGCGGCGTGTAGAGGCCGATGCCGGCATACGTCAGGCGTTCAGGTGCCGCGGCGGCCGGCTCCTGGGCGGTGCGGCGGGCAGTGCCTGCGAGCTTCCCGCCGGCCAACTCGAAATCGCCGGCGCGGTGATGCGGCGGATTGGCGACCATCACGCACCAGCAGGCGAGTTGCGCCTGTTTCATCTGCAACGCGATCGTCGCGACGCGCCCGAAATCGAAGTCGCAGAAGACGTCGCCGTTGACCACTAGAAACGGAGCGCGCGCAGGGTCCGGCGCCTCTGCACCCGTGGCCGGGGGCGCCGTGGGATCGGCAGCTGTCAGAAACGGCATGGCCAGCGTGATCCCGCCCGCGGCCTCAAGCGCTTCGCTCTCTGGCGAGTAGCGGATGCGTACGCCGAAGGCGGAGCCGTCGCCGAGCGCGGCCTGCAGCTTGTGACCGAGCCAGGCGTGGTTGACCACGATGTCGCGGATGCCGGCCTTGGCGAGCCGAAGCAGCTGCCAGGCGATCAGCGGCCTGCCGCCGGCGGACAGCAGGGGCTTGGGCAACTCGTCAGTGAGCGGCCGCATGCGTTCGCCGCGTCCGGCGGCAAGGATCATCGCCTTCATCGGTTCAGAAGGTATAGCCGGCGAGCGGCTTGCGCTGCTCGATCTCTTCCACCAGCCGGGCCAGCGGCGCAAGGTCGACGTAGCGGCGCAGCACGTGGAGCACATGGTTCAGCACCAGCGGCATGTCCTTGAGGTAGTTGTCCTTGCCGTCGCGATGGCTCAATCTCGCGAAGATGCCGAGCACCTTCAGATGCCGCTGGAGCCCCATCCATTCGAAGTCCCGGTAGAACGCGGCGAAGTCGCCGGCGACCGGCAGGCCGGCCGCGCGCGCCAATTCCCAGTAGCGGATGGCCCAGTCGAGAACCTGCTGCTCCTCCCAGCCGATGTAGGCATCGCGCAGAAGCGACACCAGGTCGTAGGTGATCGGCCCGTAGACCGCGTCCTGGAAATCGAGGACGCCGGGGTTGCGCTCCCCAGGCAACACCATCAGGTTGCGCGAGTGGTAGTCGCGATGCACGAACACGGCGGGCTGCGCCAGGTTGTTCTGCAGGATCGCCTCGAAGGC
>JACCRJ010000003.1 GCA_013813615.1 Lautropia sp.
GCTGAGCGCCCCGCCCTGCGGGTTGGGATTGCGGCTGGGCGAGAGGCCGGACGCAGCGGACTGGTCGCCGGAGAGGACTGCCCGCAGCACTTCGACCAGCTTGACCGCTTCCGCATTGCGCAGGTAGACCACCCGCATGTTCGCCTGCTCGCCGCTCGCCGGCTGGTCCAGCTGCGTGATCAGCGACTGGGCGAGCCTCATCTTGGCCGCGCTGCTGGTACGCAGGAGCACGGTGTTCGTCCGGGGATCCGACAGGACGGTCACCCGCTGCCCGGGGTCCACCACCGCGCCGGGCGCGCTGCCGGCCCGGGTGGTCTCGTCAAGCAGGCGCGAGACGGCAACCGCCACGTCGGTCGCGATCGAGTGGTTGATCTGGACCACCTGGACGTCATTGCCGGCGCGCGGGTTGTCGAGGTTGGCGATGATCCTGGCAAGCCGGGTTACGTTGGCGGCGTAGTCGGTGATCACCAGGGAATTGTTGTTGGGAAAGGCAGTAATCGTGTTGTTCGGCGACACCAGGGGCCGCAGCACCGGGATCATGTTGGTGGCCGACTCGTGGTTGAGCTGGAAGATCTGTGTGACGATTTCGTCGCCGGTGCGGCTCATCACGCGGCTGGTTTCCACCGGCCCCGACTGCAGCTTGGCATCGGCCTCCGGCACCACCTTCACCAGGGTGCCGATGTCGACCACCGCGAAGCCCTGCTGTCGCAGCACGGTCTTCAGCAGGGTGAAAGCGAGCTCCCTGGTGACGGGCCGGGGGGTTTCGAGCGAAATCTTGCCGCGCACCCGGGGATCGATGACGAACGTCCGGTTCAGCAGGTGGCCGAAGGCCCCGATCACGGAGTCGATCTCCGCGTCCTTGAAGTTCAGCGTGATCGGTTCGTCCGAGTGGACGACTGCAGGCACCGCCAAGAGCGCCCAGGCGATTATCAGATACTTAGCGAGTTCCCGTGAGAGACGACTCAAACTTACGCTCCTATTTTGATCATTGTACGCGTTCCTTCCCGGCGGCCAAGCAATCCGAGCAGCGACTGTAGCCTCAAACGCTCAGCCTCGTCGGCTTCCGCGTACGCGGTGAACCGCAGCCCCGCCGCTGGCGTCCAATTGCCCTCGCCGGACAGGCGCAATGGCCCGTCGATCGACGTCATCCGGATCACAGAAGCCGCGCCGGTGCCGTCGATGTCGATCCGGTAGGCGCCCAGCGGGCGGACTGGCGTCAGCGCCGAAGCAACATCGCGGAGTTCCAGCGTCGCCCTGCCACTGAACCGCCCCTGTTCGATCACGAACGGCTGCCAGGTAATACCCAGTGAGGCCGTCGGCCTCACCGTCGTCCACGGCGACCCCAGCCGGGCCAGGTTGACGCTGGGCAGTTGCAGCGATCCGCCGGTGGCCTGCAGGCGCGCCGCGGTCCCCGAGATCACGACTGGTCGGGCCATGCTTTCATGGCTGGCGTTCGCCTGCAGCCGTCCGATCATCAGCGGCAGGGGGGAGATCTGCCAGCGGATCGTCCCCGGGATCACCACGCCGGACAGCGATGCCGGACCCCGGACCTGCAGCGCCTGCCGGTCCCGGTTCGCTTCCGCCAGCACGTCGACCAGCACCATCCGGCCCTGGCCGGTCCAGATAGAGCCACTCGCGTCGGCCAACCTGACGCGGCCGCTGGTCGCCTCCTTCAGCCCCCAGTCGACCAGAGACGCCGGCGCCGTCACCAGCATCGTGGCAGCGGCAACCAGCAACCCCAGCAGGGCAAAGAGGACGATCCGCCCGAAACCCCAGGTCCGACCGCCCTGCCCCCGGCGCCTACTGGCCACGCCTCGGGGCCTCCAGCGCCACGCGTCCGCTGACCGTGCCAGCGGATTCGCGGGTGAGGGAAAGGTCGACGACCCGCAACCGCGTCTCGCGGATGGCTGCGTCCAGCCAGAGCAGCCATTTCTCGAAATCGGCCTGCCGGAAGCGCGCCTCGATCATCTCGCCGTTGACTTCCATCTGGGCCAGCGATGCGGACAGGCCGGCATCCGACAGCGAATCCTGCAGGCGCCCCCTGAGCTGCGCTGCGCTCTCGTTGCCTGGCTGGGAGCTGGTCGACGCAAGCCGTGCTTCCGCTGCCAGCTGGTCCATCTGCGCCAGATCGGTGCGCAGCACCGGCAGCTCACGGGACAACTGCTGCCTGCCGTTCCAGGCCGGTTCGAAACCGACCATCCAGGCGAAGACGAAGATCAGGAACCCGACGGCGAAGCCGAGGACGCGGCGGTCTCGCGTCGACAGGCTGTTCCACTTCTGCAGCAAGGGCTCAAGCATCGGGGTACTGCCGGGGCATTGTCATGTTCCCTGAACCGTGACCTTGGCGGTCAGGTCGCGTTCGTTGTCGAACTGCAGCCGCATGCCGAGCCGGGCGCACGCCTGCCGCAGGCTGTCTCTGGCGGCGGCGCCGGTGACGGCAGCGGGGTTGAACCGTACCTTCAGTTCACCCTCGCGGTATTCCACCGCGGCCACCGCATCCTGGCCTTTGGGTCCCAGTGCCTGCGCAAAGCGCCCCAGCAGCGGGACGAAATCGTCCGGCCCCGCCCGGCCACTCTGCGCCCGCAGCACTGCCACGTTGCGCTTCATCTGCAGTACCGGATCCACCACCGCCTGGGTTCCGGGAAACGCGGCCCGGAATTTCTGCTCCATTGCCTGGCGCATCGCCTGCTTCTGGCTGTTCTGCAGCCCCCAGTGCATGTTCAGGCCGACAAGCGCCGCCACCAGGCAGGCGGCGGCCAGCGCGGCCGGCGCCCGCCACAGGCGCCAGTCGAATTGCGCCATCGCGGCCTTCATGCCGGAAGCCCGCCCCAGCAGCAAGTCGATCGGCGCCTCGCGGATCAGCGGCAACCGCGCCATCTCGAGGACCATGCCGCAGCGCTGGGCCGCCCTCTGCACGGGCTTCTGCCAGTCGGCGTCCTCGATGTAGGCCCGCAGCTTCTCCGGCTTGGGCAGCGTCGCGGCACCCGCCTCGAGGATCGCGACGATCGCCTCCATCCTGAATTGCGGGTCCTCGCCGGCGTTCCAGCCGATGCCGCTTTCGGCACCGGTGCGCAATGCCAACGCGCCATGGGAGCAGGCGAGCGACCACTGGTCAGGTTTCAGCGGCAGGGCCAACTGGGCCGGCCACAGCGCCTCGACCCGCATCTGCCGGCGTACAAAGGCACCGACCACGAACTCCACCCATTCCTTGTCGATGACGCCGACCAGGCGCTTGCCGTCGGCGACCGTCCGGCCCGGCACGACCAGGCACTTCGAGACGTCCTGCAGCAGGAACTCCTCGACGACGTTCGGCAGCGCCTGTCGCAGCCGCGCGCCCGACATCGGCGGCACGTTGACGTTGAGAAGGGTCACGTCGCGCGCATCGGCCACCAGCCAGACCTGCTTCACGCCCTCGAGCGAGTCGAGCGAAGCGCGTCGCAGCGTCGGCCGCGGCTCGCCGCCGACATGCGCCAGCAGCAGCGCTTCGCTGCCAAAGGCGCGTTCGCCGGCGCTGCGGGGCGGCAACCAGACGACCGCCTGGTGGCGCTTCAACTTCATGTTCGGTGTTGCCATACGACCTGGATCGATCCACGGACGCCGATGCTGTCCCGGCGGATCAGGGTTTGGGTTTGCGACTCGACGCGATCGTACCTGATGACTCCGTTGACCCAGAAGTACCGCGTATTGACCGAAAGCAGCACCGGACTCAGCTGGGCCGCGGCATCGAGCCCCATCCGCCCGGCGGCGGTCGACAGAGACGCCACGACCTGCCGTTCCCGCTGAGCGACAAAGCTCTTGACCGCAGAGAGCTGTGCGTCGGGGATCATTGCGGCGATCACCTCGGCGCTCGCCGTGTTCACATTCACGGTCGTTCTTTCATCTGGTAACACGGTCACATGCGGCTGCAGAGCCTGCATGACTGCGTCGTCGAAGCCCGGCACGTCGCGCAGGTCACCGAACTGGATCAGCCGGATTTGCGCCGCAGGCACCGACTCCTTGTCCAGCGTCCTCGGCTGGGACTGCAGGATCCGCGCTAGCGCCTGCTGCACCAGTACCTCCGGCAATCCCAGCAGCGTCATCAGCTTGGTCATCGCATCCAGGTGCAGTTTCGAGGGC
>JACCRJ010000048.1 GCA_013813615.1 Lautropia sp.
GAGCTGCACCACGACACCGAAGCCCGCGGGCGGCGTGCGTTGAACGAGGCCGAGAACGTGGCCACGCCGGAAACCGCGGCGCTGCGCATGCGCCTCGCTGCGCTCGCTCAGATCGAGATCGTGGTGCGCGAAAGCGCCAAACCGCTGGAGCACATCAGCGACATCAAGATCGTTCACTTCGATGGCCTGGCCGCCAGCGGCCAAGGCGGCAGCGCCGACGCCGCCAGCCCTAACGTCAGCCTGTCTGACCAGGTCATGAGCAGCGCTCTGAAATACCGGCTGCAAGCCCCCCTGGTGGATTCCCTGCTCAAGTCAGCCGGTATCAACCCCACGGACACCACTGGGCTTCTGAGGCCTTGAGCGGCCTCCAGGAAACTACGTAGGCTGAGCCGCCGCCGACTGCAAGCGCCACGGCAGGCATCAAATGCAAAAATCGGCCGATCAAGCAGCAGTTGCTGACTACCGAACTGTTATCCGGCCTTTGATTTAGGCTCCCGCGCTATCGCGGGAGGCGCTTTCTTGCCTGTCGAAGGGATGATCACGGCGTTGTATTCCTCAACCGTCACAACCACATCCACAGAGGGATCCAGCTGCAGGCAACTCAGCTCAAAACTGAAGTACACCTGGGCCGGACCAGCCAAGTCATAGTATTCCATCAGAGAGGCTGTTGTGTCCCGACCTGCACGCGAGTTGGGATCAGGAGGGTCAATGCCATCAATGCATACCCTGACCTCTCGCCCTGACCGATCGAAGCCAGAGACCAGATAGGATGACCCCCCAAAATCACCATGTCCACCTCCGCCAGCTCCGCCACCGCCGCCACCTCCGCCACCTCCACCACCTCCACATGCACTCACCATTAGCGCAAGCAGTCCCGAAAACATTGCTCGTTGATTCATGTCTACCTCACTGGTTGGAGGGCAGCGCCCAGGTTACTTGCGCCGGAACCGGCATCTCAGGTGCCTGCCCCGATACGATGGCTTCTTTCGATTTCCCAGAACCAACCACGACTTTTCTGCTGAGGATTCGGCCGGACGACGAAAGTGACCTCGAACAGCCCCCATTCATATGAGTCAATCCGGCGGACCTGGGGCGGCACACCCGGCTCCGGCATGGGCAACTGCTGAATGGCTGTCGCCACGATATTCCTGGGAGGGAACTCCGTCCTGGCTTTCGCATGTTGACGAACGCGGGGGACGTTTCGGGCGGCTTCAGCATTGCACAGGCACTGTACTGCCTCCTTGATCTTCCGCGTCGCGTCCATGACCCCCGCGAGCTTGAAAAGCTCAGGCTCCACTTCGATCGAATGCAGAAGATCCTCTTCTACGTCCTCCAATCGCCCAAGAAGGTCTTGAAGCGATGCTGTTTCTCTGTCTGTTGGCATACTGCCTCCGCACGGTGCGGATGACCTGCTGCAACGCGAATGCCCACGGGGGGCACGGTCAACAGAGGTGGCATGGCGTCAAGGAACCCGACGGATCTCCTCTAAAGAGAGCGCCAATTGCGCTTGTGGGTCACCAGACTCCATCTTCGCGTAAGCAGCGTGATAAATCTTGGAGCGCCATGTGTCGAAGGCTCCTTCTGCCACGAAGGGCTCAGTCCGCTCCAATTCCGCCAACACGTCCCGGCCGACGCAAAAGGTCCATCTGTCGCCGCGCTTTGGATCGATGCAGCGGAAGACAAAGGCCTCGCGCGCCGTCGACCAGGTTTCCGCACTAAAGGTCATTTATGTTGTTTCCTCTTTTTCTTTCTTCCGGGACAGAAGACTCAAAACCCGAGGCATTTATGCCAGTAACTCCTTGGGGGCAATTCGGTTGACCAGGAGCGCGCAAGCGCGGTCTTCCAGACAGGTAGGTGTCAGCCAAAGGGTGACAACTGAAAGGGGCGCCGGCCTCGGGTTGCTACTGCGGCGCCAGATCTCCCTGAGCCATGACGCTGATCCGACGGCACTGCTCTGAAACGCCGAAACGCCGGGAAAGTTGACTCGGCGCGAGGTTCGCAGTTCACCCCAGCAGCGCAGAGCATGAGCGGACTTAAGCTTCCATCTAGCGTCATGCGCCTCAAGAGCGCGCATCGCGTGAGCAGCGGCGAGTGAGATTTCTAGAGCCTCAAATTCGGCCAAGGCGCCTTCCCCCTCTACTCAGCCAAAGCTTTACAAGTAAGTGCAAAGCGGACGTCGAGACACAAAGAGGAGACAATGAGATACGCGCTGTGGTTAGCGTCCGTGTTGGCGGTCAGCGCCTGCGGCACCGACAACACACCGGTGAGAAGGATGCCGACGGAGAACCCGCAGGCGCTTGCGGGGACCGTGCCAAGACCCTCGCCGCCGCAACCGGCGCTGCAGCCCCGAATGCGCACGGTGGCCGACATCCTCACGGCAGGCGGCTCTCAAATGAGCAAGTTGGATCTGAAGGGCTTTCTGCCGGGAGCAAGCTGGGATAGCCACCAGGACTCCGGATACTACCGAACGCGCTTCATGCCGGACGGCAAGTACCAGAACACCCTGCTCGCGCGTGGCCAACGCAACATGGACTCGCATGGTTACTGGTATGTGGACCCAAAGGGCCGGGCCTGTGCCCAGCCGGCTGTGGAGGACCCGACCGTCCAGCCCCGGTGCTCATACTGGTTCAAGTCACGCGGACTGTACTTCGTGAGTGCCGGCAATGACCCCGGCAGCCGGGTGTTTCCCCGCACGGTTCGCAAACCGGCGCGATAATTCAAACCCGTCGATGCCGACTCCCGCTGCCATCTCAATTGAGCGCGCAGGCTTCAAAGCCCGGTCACCGGAGATGAGAGCCTTCGGCAACCCGAGGTCCTCTACCCGCGAGTCAGGTGGCGCTCTTTAGTAGCGCCCGGGAACATGGCGTGGCCTGAGTCGCTCCACTCGCCTTTCCTCCTGTCCGGCAACCCTGCGTCTGCATTGCTCCTGGATGTTTCTCATCGCCCTGCGGGAGACCCGCTGGCCTCTAGTATTGTTATGCACGCAAACTTGAAAACTCCTTTGGGAGCGGGCCTCCCGCTGAGACGGAT
The DNA here is from genome assembly GCA_013813615.1 of Lautropia sp. GTDB lineage: Bacteria > Pseudomonadota > Gammaproteobacteria > Burkholderiales > Burkholderiaceae_E > Lautropia. Next base: position 3,031 of record JACCRJ010000048.1, read on the forward strand.
AGTCTCGCTGAGCTTCAGCACTGACGCAAAACAAAGTGACCAGGCAAGCAAGCAATACCTTGTACATGGTGGACTCCAGAAGTTTAGTCTGCTCACGAATTCGTTGCTTCAGATCCCCGTTCAGATCCCCTCCCCTGCGCCCTGATCCACGTCGTCGAGTTGTAGGATAAGCTTTCGGCGATGCTCTTGTGGTCAGCGAGCCCATCCGAATGATCTACAGAGGGGCGTGGGAGTAGTCCGCGCCCGGGCTGGGCTTGGTTGGTTCCGACTCTTGGATAGGAGCGATAGTCGGTGAGACCGCAGACAGCGAAGGACTCAGGCGCAAAGGCATGTCCGGTAGGCCGCTGCCAAAGACACCCGCAAGCGCCAAGGCCACTGACGCTGTGGCGTAGAACCTGCTGTCCATTTAAGATTCCCACAAGGAACAGTAGTGCTCGGCAGGAACAAGAGCCTGACGCCTGGAACCAGCGGAGGCGGTCCACCGTTCCTGTAACTGCTTGCAAACAGATTCGGTTGACGAAGGGCGCCGGGCAACGCTTCTATGTCAGATTGGTGTAAGTCACAGATTGCCGCCGTAACCTCAGGTCGGGCCGAACCCGCGGCAATGACGGTACGATCGGGGGTAGTGCTAGGCAGAGAGCGTCGTCGCGGCCACACCGCCAATTGCGGCAGCCTAAATGCCCTTACCGTCTCCATGAGCCAGGTCCGGGACCTTGACACCTATGGATTCCAAGTCGCTCAAGACCTGGACCCTCGAGAAGTTGATACAGGCGCGAGCCGGCTGCAACGACGGCTCGCCGCAGGCGAGGCTGATCGACCACGAAATCCAGCGGCGACAGATTCGTCC
>JACCRJ010000051.1 GCA_013813615.1 Lautropia sp.
CTGTGGACGCCTTCGCCGGGAAATACGCGGAAGGTGCGCGCAGTCGTCATACGATCTTCGAAAGTGGGCGTTTCGTTCCACATGAAATCCGAGAGTTGGACCAGGAAGATGAAAGACGGATCCAGGTCGTCGAGAGCGTTCAGTGATGTTTTCGCCGCCGCCGCGATGCTTTGCGGCTCCACTGGGGTCAGCGCTGGGCGGATGTTCCGCTCCGGCAGCCTCTCACGCGCGCCACTAACACGGGGGAGCGCAGAGCCGATGTCGGCAGCAGGGCTGCGCCCATGGAACAGCCCGTCAGCCCGTGACTGGCCTGAACAGCTCTGACCACATAGATCCGGTGGATCAGCAGGACCCAAGTGAATGGAGTAAAGAGATGAGTCTTGTCGTGTCCACCGGCTTTGTCATGTGAAAATCGAAGCCTGCGGCAAGTGCCGCTTCAATATCTTCAGCCTGCCCATAGCCAGTCACGGCAATAAGCATGGAGTCAGCCATGCCAGGAAGTGCCCGAACACGTCGCGCCAACTCATATCCGTCCATGTCGGGTAGGCCAATATCAAGCAGAAGCACCCGCGGCCGCAATGCCTCCGCTTGTGCCAGTCCGTCATGTGCGGTGTGAGCGGAGCTGACCTTATGCCCGTGTAACTCCAACAACATCGTCAGGGTGTGTGCGGCGTCAGCATTGTCATCAACGATTGTTATGTTCAATGCGCCACCAGAATCGACAGCCAGCGCGCCGCCCCCCGGAATCTCTGGAACCGCAGGCCGGGGTAGCCGTGGAAAACGGACGACAAACTCGCTGCCTTTTCCCTCTCCTTCACTCTGAGCCGTTACGGAGCCCCCGTGCAACTCGACAACGTGCTTGACGAGCGGCAGACCGAGGCCGAGCCCGCCTTGGGCGCGATCGGGTGTCCGGTTCGCTTGAACAAAGAGCTCGAAGACATGAGGCAGCAGCTCTCCGGAAATGCCACTTCCGTTATCTCTCACAAAGACACACACGTGAGATACCAGTACTTTGACCCCGACTACGATAGTGCCTGATTCCGCCGTGTACTTCGCGGCGTTGTTCAGCAGATTAGCGATCACCTGAACGAGTCGGGTCCTGTCGCCAGCGACCCATGCGGGCTCAGGACTCGACTGCACCACTAAATCCTGGCGTCTGATCTTGATTAGGTTTCGGGCTTGCTCGATTGAGTCCTGCAAGAGGCTGTTGAACTCTACCGGCGACCGGTCAATGTGAATCAACCCTCGGGTCAGTCGCGAGACATCCAGCAGGTCATCGATTAACTCTGTCATGTGCGCTGCTTGACGTCGGATGATTTCACTGGCGTGCGCAAGTCTTGTCGGGTCAAGCTGCCTGCTACTTAGGATCTGTGCAGCGGTGGTGATGGGGGCCAAAGGGTTTCTCAGTTCATGGGCCAGCATGGCCAGGAACGCATCCTTCCTACGATCCGCTTCACGCAGAGCACGTTCGGCGTTGTGACGCTCGGACATGTCTCTGATAATCGATGAGAGATACTTGGCACCACCGTCGGGGTCTCTTAAGGCAATTATCACTTGTGATGTTGGTATTTCCTCTCCCGCTGCCGAGTACACTGCGGTTTCACCGCGCCAAGTACCTGCCTCGACGGCCATTTTGATTCCTTCGTGGAACCTTTCAAATGCCCATGGAGGGTACTTTTTGTCAATAGGCACGTCCCGTGCATCTTGCTCAAGTGGAATTCCGACCATCTCTCGACCAGCTCTGTTGATGTACTGAAGCTCTCCCTCGAGCGTGAAGAAGCTCACGAAGTCCGGGGAAGCATCGATGATCGCCGCAAGCAGTTCAGCCCGTTTCTTGGTGTGCTTCGCCTCCGTTATATCCTCCGCAATTGAAATAAGGTACTCCCCTGATACCTCGCGGAGGAGCGACAACGTCAGCTTCAGCCAGACATCCTCCCCTGTCGCCCTGACGAAGCGTTGCTCGTGAACCGTTGATGTCGCTCGGCCCGCGAAAAGCTCGTCGACATGCTGTTCTTCAAGCCCTACGTCATCAGAATGCATGAACGACCGGATCGGAAAGCCAACCAACTCACTCTGGGATCGACCGAGGATCTCGCAAAGTTTCTGATTGACTCGTAGGAGAGTTCCGTCGGCGGAGATGTGAGCGATACCAACAGCCGCTTGGTCGAACGTTGCCCGGAGCTGTGCCTCAACCAGCTTTGAAGCCGTTATATCGCGCAGGGCCGCGCTGAATACGATGCGCCCCTCCACTTCAAGTTCAGTGACGGATAGTTCGACAGGGAACTCATGTCCGGATTTATGCTTTGCAGCAATTTCAAGCCGCCTTCCTATGACACTCGGTTCGCGCGTCTGAAGATATTGCTTCATGCCGTCGTCGTGTGCCTTCCGAAGGCGCTCCGGAATTATCAGCTCGGTGAGAGGACTACCTATGGCCTCTTCTGGGGACCAGCCAAAGAAATCCTGCGCCCGTTTCGTCCATACAAGTACCGTGCTGCTTGCGTCGATAGCGACAAAAGCATCAAGTGCGTTGTCAATGGCCTGTGCGGCTATCTGACTTGAAGTGAGTGAGGGCATTTGAAACACCGAGGTGGCTAGGCGCGTCGCGGCGCCGGCTCGGCGCTGCCCGGAACTGGGGAGCCGAGTTTGGCGCTGATCCTCGCGTCGATCGGAGAGATGCTGTGCCGCCTCGACCTTTCCGCAGTGCTTTCGCATCAGGGGATGATCCATTACGAAGGCGATTCCTGCGTCTAGTCAAAAAGGGCTCTGGTCATCGAAGTTAATTGGGTTCGCTCTGGTCAGAAAGCAGAGCAAAAGCTGAGCAAAGTGTAGGAGATTCCGTCTCGACATAGAACAGTGTCGAACTTCCGGTTACACATCGTGAATTGTTTGTAAGAACGTCTCCTTCCGGGTGAGTTCACGCTGGCCTGGACGCGAGGCACGCGCAGGCAGTTCGTGGCGCCTTTCAGCTCTTCCTGGTCGCGAACGTCATCTTCTTCGGCCTGCAGTTGCTCACCGGCACGAACATCTTCAGTTCTACCCTGGAATCCATCTGCACCAGCAGGACTGGAAGGGCTTAGCCCAAGCGCTCCTGGCGGATCGCCCAGAGGCAAAAAGTATGGGTCGAACGGCGACCGCCAAGACGATCGATAACAGCCTGCGTCGGTGGTCCGCATTGACCCA
>JACCRJ010000063.1 GCA_013813615.1 Lautropia sp.
GAGGAACTCGGCACGCTGCTGTCGCGTGAAGAAGGCAAGACCAGGGCAGAAGGCATCGGCGAGGCGGGCCGTGCCGGACAGATCTTCAAGTTCTTCGCCGGCGAGTGCCTGCGGCTGTCCGGCGAAACGCTGCCGTCGGTGAGGCCCGGAATCGGCGTCGAGATCACGCGCGAGCCGGTGGGTGTCGTCGGGCTGATCACGCCGTGGAACTTCCCGATCGCGATCCCGGCGTTGAAGGTCGCCCCGGCGCTCGCCTACGGCAACTGCGTCGTGATCAAGCCGGCCGACCTGGTACCCGGCTGTGCCTGGGCGCTGGCGGAGATCATCTCGCGAAGCGGCATCCCGCCCGGCGTGTTCAACCTGGTGATGGGGCGCGGCAGCGTCATCGGTGATCCGCTGGTGAATCACAAGGGCATCGACGCCATCAGCTTCACCGGCTCGCAGAGCGTCGGCGCCCGCATCGGGCAGATGTGCGGCGCCAACCTGAAAAAGTTCCAGTTGGAGATGGGCGGCAAGAATCCGCAGGTGGTGCTCGACGATGCCAACCTCGCGACCGCAGTGGAGATCTGCGCGCAGAGTGCCTTCTTCTCGAGCGGACAGCGATGCACCGCGTCGAGCCGACTCATCGTCACCAGCGGCATCTACCCGAAATTCCTCGATGCCCTGAAGGAGCGGATGGCGTCGCTGAAGGTGGACGACGCGCTGAAGCCGGGCACCGACATCGGCCCGGTCTCCTCGCAGGCGCAACTCGAGCAGGACCTGATCTATGTCGAAATCGGCAGGTCCGAAGGCGGCGTGCTGGTCGCCGGCGGCGAGCGGCTCAAGCGGGCGACGGAAGGCTACTACATGGCGCCGGCACTGCTCACCGACACGACTGCCGGCATGCGGATCAACCGGGAAGAGGTCTTCGGGCCGGTCGCCAGCGTGATCCGGGTGAAGGACTACGAGGAAGCGCTGCAGGTGGCCAACGACACGCCGTTCGGCCTTTCGTCAGGCATCGCGACGACGTCGCTCAAGTGGGCCACGCACTTCAAGCGCCATTCGCAGGCGGGGATGGTGATGGTGAACTTGCCGACGGCCGGGGTCGACTATCACGTACCCTTTGGCGGCCGCAAGGGCTCCAGCTACGGGTCGCGCGAGCAGGGGCGCTACGCGCAGGAGTTCTTCACGACGGTCAAGACCTCCTACACCGCCGCCTGATGTCGAAGGCATAATCGGGGAGCCACCAGCAGCGAGCGGGAGTTCAGACATGCACGATGGGCGTGACGCAATGGCCTCATCCAGGCCGGCCGGGATCGAAGCAGCCGAATGGGCGCTGCGGCTGGAACTGGCCGCCTGCTATCGGTTGTTCGACTACCTCGGCTGGACCGAAGGGATCTTCAACCATATTACCGTCCGGGTGCCGCATGCGGACAGCCGCACACCGCACTACCTGATCAATCCGTTCGGCCTGCACTACAGCGAGGTCACCGCCTCGAACCTGATCAAGATCGACGTGAACGGCAAGGCCATCGCGCCGACGCAATATCCGGTCAACGCAGCGGGGTTCGTGATCCACAGCGCCATCCACGCCGCCCGGGAAGATGCGCACTGCATCATGCATGTCCACACCACCGCCGGCTGCGCGGTCGCCTGCAAGGAAAGCGGGCTGCGGGCGGACAACTTCTACAGTGTGATGCTTGTCGGCGACGTCGCCTATCACGACTACATGGGTGTCACCACGGACCTGCGGGAGCAGCCCCTGCTGGTGAATTCGCTCGGCGGCAGCAATCACATGATCCTGCGCAACCACGGGCTGCTCGTCACCGGCGAGGACATCCCGTCGGCCTACCACCGGCTCTGGACGCTGCAGCGCGCCTGTGAAGTGCAACTCGCCAGCGACACCGGCCGGGGTCCCAACCGCCAGGTGTCGGCCGAGGTCCTCGTGCGCGTCCCGGCCACGGAGAAGGCGATGGCTGCCGGTGGGGTCAGCAATTCGCGCCGGCTGTTCGACGCCATGGTGCGCCGCGCCGGCATCAGCTACGACGCACTCGCATAGCAC
>JACCRJ010000070.1 GCA_013813615.1 Lautropia sp.
GCTGTCACTCAAAGGCGCCGACCGCGTCAATTTCTAACCACGGCGGCCGGGCGCCGCAGCCCTGCAGTCTCAACAGGAGCAGAGCAGCAATCGCGTTGGTTGTAAAGCAATTCCCATGCCTACCGCCTTACGATTCGCCCGGAGCGGTGGGAAGCTCGCCTGCTCATGATCAGCGCTCGGGCATATCGGTTGCTTGGACGCGCTAGGGTGTCTCTGCTTCTCGATTCGAAGCGCTCGGTGTTCTACGTCAGGACCCATCCACGGCTTCTACCAGAGGAATTTTTGTGCATCGAACCACTGCGTTGCAAGCTTCCCGGACGAGCGCATCCTTGCGCCCGGGCCCGCGTTTCCTTGAAACAGGCACGCCGGTGCACCAGGGATCGTCGCGCGAGGAGATTGTCGCCGGGCTGACGCGGTCCAAGGCCCGGCTGTCGCCGAAGTTCTTCTACGATGTCCTCGGCTCCCACCTGTTCGAAGCGATCACCGAACTCGACGAGTACTACCCTACCCGCACGGAAGCCGCGATCTTCAGTGCCCATGGGGAGGAGATCGCAGCGAGTGTCGGCGCCGGCGCAACCTTGATCGATCTCGGCGCCGGCAACTGCGCGAAGGCGATGAGCCTGTTCGGCATCCTGCGACCGGCGCACTACGTGGCCGTCGACATCTCGGTGGCGTTCGTCAGGCGCGCGGTGCAAAGGCTTGCTGCAGCCTACCCGGGCGTGGCCATGACCGGCGTGGGCATGGATTTCTCCAGTTCGCTGGAACTGCCGCCGGAGCTCGTCGAGGAACTGGAGGAGGCAACGCCCCTTTTCTTCTATCCCGGCTCGAGCATCGGCAACTTTCCTCCGGCTCAGGCCCTCGCCTTTCTGCGCCGGATCCAGTCCCAGGCACCCCGTGGCGGGCTCCTGATCGGCGTCGACCTGATGAAGGATCCGGAGGTGCTGCGGCGGGCCTACGACGACGCGCTCGGTGTCACCGCCGCCTTCAACCGGAACATCCTGCTCAACGTCAACCGCATCCTCGGCAGCGACTTCGATCCCGGCCAGTGGGAGCATGTCGCCTTGTTCAACGAAGTCCAGTCGCGGGTCGAGATGCACCTGCAGGCAAGACAGGAGCTGGTGGTGCGCTGGACAGATGGAGAGCGGCAGTTCGCTGCCGGCGAACGTATCCATACCGAGTCGGCCTGCAAGTACACCGTCGATCGCTTCGAGTCGATGCTGCGCGAGGCCGGCTTCCGGGCAGTTCGCTACTGGGTCGACGATGACAGGCTCTACGCTGTTTTTCACGCGGTCAACTGATGAACGCACCTGAGCGGTTCTACCGGGATTCGGTTGCGGATGCGGGGGGATCTCTACTGGCGGCGTATCACGCGGTCCGTGCGAAGTCGGCAGCGCTCGCCGCCGTGCTGTCGCCCGAGGACTGCCAGCCCCAGTCGATGCCGGACGCAAGCCCGGTCAAATGGCATCTCGCGCACACGACCTGGTTCTTCGAGACGTTCCTGCTGGGCGAGTTTGCATCCGACTACGTGCCGACATCTCCGCAGTATCGGATGCTCTTCAATTCCTACTACAACGCGGTTGGCGACAAGCACCCGAGACCAGAGCGCGGCCTCCTCACACGTCCGACGTTGGACGAGGTGATGCACTATCGCGCCCGTGTCGACGAGTCGATCAGTGCCCTGATCAGCGGCGATGGCAGCCTGCCGCCCGGGCGCCAAGCCGATTTCGAGACGCTGCTCGTGCTGGGGCTCAACCACGAGCAGCAGCATCAGGAGCTGATCCTCACCGACGTCAAGCACCTGCTCTCGTGCAATCCGCTGGGGCCGGCCTACACCGGGGGGCAGACGCAAGGCGCGGCGCCGCCCGCCCCGCCGGCGTCCGCAGCTGGATTCGTTCGCTTCGACGGCGGCATCGTCACCATCGGTCATGACGGTAATGGTTTCGGCTTCGACAATGAGACACCGGCACACCCGGTGCTGCTGCAGCCGTTCGAGCTGGCGGACCGGCTGGTGACCTGTGCGGATTACCTTGCGTTCATCGAAGCCGGCGGCTACCGGCGGCCGGAGTTCTGGTTGTCCCTCGGCTGGGACCGGATTCAGGCGGAGGGCTGGCAGCTGCCTTTCTACTGGCGCAGCATCGGCAACCATGACGCCGCCTCCGCCGCGCGCTCGATGGAGGTGTTCACGCTGCAGGGATGGCAGCCGCTCGATCCCACCGCGCCGGTGGCTCACCTGAGTTTCTTCGAAGCGGACGCCTACGCGCGCTGGGCGGGCGTGAGGCTGCCGACCGAAGCGGAATGGGAGCATGCGGCGCGGCAGGTCCCGGTCGCCGCGGAGGCAAACCTGCTCGATCAGGATCGATTCGGGCCCGCACCCTGTCCCCGCCCGGGCCCGGCGGGCAGCCCGCAGCGCCTGGACAAACCCCGCAGTCCTTCGCCGGCACCGCGCCTGAGCCAATTGTGGGGTGACCTCTGGGAGTGGACGTCGAGCCCTTACGTGCCCTACCCCGGCTTCCGGACGTCGGCCGGCGCGGTCGGTGAGTACAACGGCAAGTTCATGTGCAATCAGTATGTCCTGCGTGGCGGATCCTTCGCCACCGCGCGCTCCCACATTCGCGCCAGCTACAGGAATTTCTTTCCGCCGGACGCGCGTTGGCAGTTCAGTGGGCTGCGGTTGGCCCGGGACTGTGATCCGGCCGGTGCTGCATCTCTTCGGCACTGATACCGATCAGCCGCGAGATGCGTATAGGCACGTCCTTGCGCTGGAATTCCACCACCCGGTTCTGCAGTTTGCGGTCCGCCACCGTCATCCGCATCCGCAGCCGGACGTACTCCGCCCAGGACGTGATCACGTAGCGCTCGACGAAACGGCCGTCTTCCGCGACGTCCCGGAACACGCGCCAGCTGCTGGCGCCGTTTCGACGGCGTGTCGCTTCCACCGCCTGGACAGCATGCAGGAACGCCGGGCGGTTTTCCGGGTCGATGCGGTACTCGACCTGCACGAGTACCGGCCCATCGTGGGGCAGCGGTTCCACCGAGACCGCGAGATCCGGCAGCTGGGAATACGGCGTCACATCCGCCTCCTCGCCGAGTTCCACGTGTACGCGGTGGTTGAGCCCGTAGAGCAGGAGCATCGCCCCTGCCGAGACGGCGATTGTCAGGCGCACCTCTGCCGCCGACGCGAGCACGCCCCAGAGAAAGCTGCCGACTGCGAGTCCCGACTGCACTGCCAGCAGGTTGATCGATACCGCTCGGGCGCGCACCCAGGCCGGCGCGGTGCTCTGCGTGCCTGCCGACAGGCTGGCCAGCACGCCAACCCACGCGGCGCCGGCGAAGAACGCGCCGAGCAGCGCCACCGCAGTCATCTGCGTGGCTGCCACCAGCAGCGTGGCGCTGATCCACAACAGCACGCTCGCGCGCACGACCGTATCGAGCGAGCGCTTCTGCAACTGTCCCGGAATGCCGAGGGCGGCGACGACGGCGCCGGCCCCGAAGGTGCCTAACAGCAGACCGAAGCCGCCGGGTCCCAGGCCCAGCTGATCCCGGGCCACCAGCGGCAGCAGTGCCCAGAGGGCGCTCGCACAGGCGGTGAAGCTGAGGTTGAGGATCACCAGCGAGCGCATTGCAGGCGAATGGCGGGCAAACCGCAGGCCGCTCTGAACCCCCGCGAAGAGCGTCTCCGGCACGCCCGGGATGGCTTTTTCCACTGTCTTGAGGCTGCGGACGCCGTAGATCATCAGCAGGAAGAAGATCGAGCTCGCGAGCAGGGCGCTACCCGAGCCCAGCCACGCGGCAATGGCGCCGGCCATGGCGGGGCCGATGGCCCTTGCGACATTGAACGCCACCGCCCCGAGCGCCACCGCGCGCGACAGGTCGGCGCGCGAAACGAGGTCGTTGATGCTCGCCTGCTGGGCCGGCATGTAGAAGGTGAACCCGGCACCGCACAGGAAGGTCAGCAGCAGCAGCGAGGTCGGCCCGACGAGGCCCGTCACCGCAATCGCGCCGAGCAACGCGGTGGAAACCAGCATGACCACCTGCGTGACAACGATCAGCTTGCGGCGGTTCATGATGTCGGCGAGCGAGCCCGCGACCAGCCCGAACAGGAGGAACGGTGCGGTGCTCGCCGACTGCACCAGCGCCACCATCAGGGCCGATGGTGTCAGGGTCGCCATCAGCCAGGCCGCCATGCTCGCCTGCATCGTATAGCCAAGGGCGGTGCCGACGGATCCGGTGTAGAAGGCGCGGAACGCCCCGTTCCTCAGGGGCGACGCCGCGAATATCGGCGAGAGGCGCGCGGAGACGGTCGAGATCGGGGTCGGCATGTACCGACAATATAACCGCCCCTGACGCTCCCCCCGGGCGGGTTTCCGCAGGCAGCTATTTAAGATCGCTGCAGTTGACTTCGACCGGTTCACCGGCCTGTTCGACGTCGACGAGACCGGTGCCGCCGGGGCGCCGGAAGGCCTTGAGCCTCAGCCAGCTGCAGGTGGCACCCTTGAAAACGGCAGCCGCATAGGCGTGCTGCTGCACCGTCCTTCCGCGCTGGTCGGTGGTACTACTCCACTGCCCCTCGACGAAGTAGGTTTCGCTCGGTCGTCTTCCCAGCAGCGCGGCGCTCAGGCTCTGCAGTTGCAGCTCGATTCTGCCGCTGCCGATATCCTGCCGGGGGCCAGGTAGCGGCGCGCTGCTGGCGGCGACCAGCGAAGAACCGCGAATCGGCGTGGCGACCGCAACCGGGTTGACCGGGTTGACCGGGCTGAGCGCAGCCGGATTGACGGAAGCAGTCTGAACGGTGGAATTGCTGGCGAGCAGCGTCGCATTGCGCAGCGGCGTCGCGCGCAGCATCGTCGCGTATTCGCCGGCGCCGGTGGATAGGTCGGTCGGCACCGGAGCCACCGCGAGCAGGTCCGGAACCGGCAGCCAGCTCTCGAACTTTCCGGCGAACCCCGCCAGGCGCACTTCATAGGTGCGTTTGCCGGATCTGCCTGAGACGACCGTCGAAAGCCAGCAGTCGGCGGGAATCTGCCCCGGACGATAGGTCAACGGTGCCAGCGGCACCACCACCTCCCGCATGCGGGCTTCCTCGCCGGTCAGCGTGATATAGCAGGTGCCCAGGATGCGCAGGCTATCGGTGTCGCCGACCTGCAGGAAGAGGTGCGGATAGTCGCTGAACGTGTAGCTGCCGCCCGGGTCGGCGGGACGCGCCAGCTCGCCGAGCGGGCGGGTCGCGCGGATATAGGCGTAGAGCGGCGATCCGTCCTGCAGCAGTTGCGCCGGGTTGTCGCGTGCTTCCTCGAAGGTGGGCCAAGCCCGGTCCGTCAGCACCAGTTCGGCAATGCCGGAAATGACGCGTTCGCCGGCAGGACTCCTGAGCGCCGACAAACCGGCGCCGGAGGGACCCTCGTCGTCTGCCGCGGGCGTCACCGCACAACCGGCGGCAAGAACAGCGGCTGCAGACAGGGCGGCAACGGTGCTCCAGGCCTCAAAAATCGTCTTCATCGTCGAAATCCAGGTGTCTTGGCTTTGGGACTCGTACTGCGATCCACCCCAGTATCCCGGCTCGGCAGGACCTCGTCTCAAATCTACCTCTGAACGGTACCTGTGACCTTGTATCTGGCGGTGAAATCAGTGGCTTTTGCGCGAATCCACTGCGCGAGCGGCAGGTTGCCGCCCCGCTGGGCGTAATCGGCCGCGGTGAGGCCGGCATCGTTGCGCATCGTCGGATCCGCGCCGGCCTCGATCAGTTCCCGCACCAGGGCTTCATGCCCCTGGCGCACTGCCAACATCAGCGGCGTACTCCGATTGGGGGACTCGGCGTCGATGAAGGCGTGTTCTTCGAGCAGCAGCCTCACGATGGGGACGCTTCCGCCGGTCGTCGCATAGTGAAGCGGGGTCCAGCCGGGGCGGTTGACCTGGGCGCCCTTCTTCAGCAGCAGTTGCACCGTCTCCAGGCTGCCATGCAGAGCCGCATACATCAGGGCATTCTCGCCCGCGCGGTTGGTCGCATCCGGGTCCGTGCCAGGAATCGCCAGGAACGTGCGCGCGACCTTGAAGGCGCGCTCGGCGGTTGCCAGCACCAGTGCAGGCGTGCCGTTGCGATCCACCGCAGCGGTGGTGGCGCCCCGCAGCAGGAAGGCCCGGACATCGGCATCGTCATCCCGGGCGATGGCAGCGAAGAATGCCGGTTGCGCCGCCTGGGCGGCCGCGGGCGGCGCCGGCTGCAGAAGAAGGATCAGGAGCGGCAGGATCAGAAGCGGAGGCCTGAAAAGCAGCCTGGGAAGCGACGGCAGGAATCGCAGGGCTGGTGGCATCGTCGTGGCTTCAGGAATGGAAGGCTGGGTTCAGCGCTCGCCGAAGAGCCGGTAGTAGTTCGCGGTGGTGGCGGCGGCGACGGCTTCCACCGCAGTCTCGCGCAAGTGGGCGACGGCCACGCCGACGTGCGCCACCCAAGCCGGCTCGTTGGTCCTGCCGCGGTGGGGAACCGGCGCAAGGTACGGAGAGTCGGTTTCGATCAGCAGCCGATCATCGGGCACCCGGCTGGCAACATCGCGGACGATCGCCGCATTCTTGAAGGTGACGATGCCGGAGATCGAAATGTGAAAGCCCAGGTCGAGCGCCGATTGGGCCACGGCCCAGTCCTCGGTGAAGCAGTGCATCACGCCCCCCGCTTCGCCGGCACGCTCTTCACGCATGATGCGCAGGGTGTCTTCGCTGGCTGCGCGCGTATGGATAATCAGCGGCTTGCCGGCTTCGCGCGCCGCGCGGATGTGGGTGCGGAAGCGCTCACGCTGCCAGGACAGGTCACCGGTCGCGCGGAAGTAGTCGAGACCGGTTTCGCCGATCGCCACTACCTTGGCTTCACGGCTGAGCCTGACGAGTTCGTCCACCGACGGTTCCCCCACGTCTGCATTGTCGGGGTGGACGCCGACCGAGGCGCTCAATTGATGATTCTCGCGCGCAAGGGCAACGACCCGCGGCCAGTCCTCCAGCGTCACGCTGATGCACAGGGCATGCTCCACCTGCGCTTGCGCCATGCTGGCGAGCACCTCCGGCAGGCGTTGGCTCAGTTCCGGAAAATCGAGATGGCAGTGGGAATCGACGAACATCGGGATCCGGGCAGCGGCGTTGCAGCGTGGCGAATGGGGCGCCCCATCGAGCCGCCGGCAAACCTCAGGAGGCTGTCGGGATTGCCCAACCCCGCAGCCTCCTGGCCGTGCAGATCAGACCGTATTCGATGGTCGCGATGATTTTAGCGTAGACCCGAGGAGGTCTTCGATCTTCGCCCGTGCCTGGGTGCTGGCTTCGGTCTTGTTGAACTGAACACCGATTCCCTGCTGGCGGCCCGTCGTGCCGGCCGGCGTGATCCAGGCGACTTTGCCCGGGATCGCGATCTTGGTCGGATCGTCCATCAGCGTCAGGATCAGGTACAGATCGTCGCCCAATTGTGCCGGCCGCTGCGTGGGAACGAACAGCCCGCCGTTTTCGACGAACGGCATGTAGGACGCGTAAAGAGCACCCTTCTCCTTGATGGACAGCGAAATCACGCTGGGCCTTGCCGTAACCTTGGCGGGCAGATCGGTGTCGGGGACTGTATCGCTCATCTCGGATATCCGCTCCAAATGCATTGCGGCGGGACCGAGGTGGCCGCTGCCGCCGATTCAACCCTGGCGAGAACTCTCAAAGGCTTCCAGGTAAAGCGCCAGCGACTCTTCCACGAACAGCCGCGGGTTCAGCGGATGCCGGATCAGGACCGCCTGGCGCTGCAGCCTGGCCGCGGCCCGGGTGAGGCCGGCCAGCGAACATCGCCGGCACAGTTGCTGCATCCGCGGCGCCGACTCGGGAAAGAAGCTCGGGGCAGCGCCTGCGCATACCCTTGCGAGATCACTGGTCCAACGCTGCAGCAGCGAGTACCACTGTGCGGTTTCGGCGCCTGCCACCACATCGGCCACGGCCACACTGGGAGTGTCGGGAAGCGAGCCGATCGCCTCCAGCAGACTCCGATAGGCGGTCAGCCTGGCGGGGTCAGCGAGGTGGCGTGCATGCAACGGCGAGCCGCCGGTAAGGGCTAGCAGCCGGGCCGCTTCCGCCGGCGGGATACCAGCCTCGGCCGCCAGCCATGCCTGCTGCTCCGCGCTGTCCGGCGCCGGCACGGCGACGCTGCGGCATCGCGAGCGGACGGTGGCCGGCAGGCTGTCCGCCCGGTGTGTGACCAGCAGGAAATAGGTGCGACGGCCCGGCTCCTCCAGCATCTTCAACAGCGCATTGGCCGCCGGCACGCTCATGCTCTCGGCGGGATCGACCAGGACGATGCGGGCGCCGTCCCGGAACGCCGTCATCCCGATGAAGTCCTCGAGTTCGCGAATCTGGTTGATGGAGATCTCGGACGCAACTTTGCCATCCTTGACGAGCAGGCCGATCGTGCGGACGTCCGGGTGGTTGCCGGCATCGAACCATCGGCAGGACGCGCAATGGCCGCAAGCGAGCCCGCGGCCGCGCGGGTCAGCGGGGTTTTCGCAGAGGAGGCCCTTCGCCAGTGCCGCCGCCACTGCGGCCTTGCCGATGCCGCGCGAGCCGCGCAGCAGCAGCGCATGCGCCAATCGCTCGGGGGACGCCAGCAGGCAGCCCACCGCCTCGGTTTGTGCGCTGAAGGGGGGCATACTCATCTAGGAGTCCATGTAGAACAACAGCTTATGAGGTCTTCCTCGAGTATTTTCCAGATTTCGCCCGGGCCGCGACTGGCATCGACCACGACGATCCTGCCGCGCCCCGCCCCGTGCTGCCGGACATCGGCGGCCACCCTCGCCTGGTAGGCCTGCCGTACGCGTTCGAAAAAGCCCACATCTTCAGACTCGAAGCGGTCGGCCGCCCTGGCCATGGCACGCCGTCGGGCGGCTTGCTCCGGATCCAGGTCGAACAGGTAGGTCCGGTCGGGCTGCAGATCCGGATGCAGCCACTGCTCCAATTGCTCGACCCGTTCGATGCCGATGCCCCGTCCACCACCCTGGTAGGCCACGGTCGAGTCGGTGAAGCGGTCACAGACGGCCCACTCGCCGGCGGCCAGCGCGGGACGGATCGACCGCGCCAGGTGATCGCTGCGGGCGGCAAAGGCAAGCAGCGCCTCGGTCTGCGGATCGGCGGGACGGTGCAGGAACCAGTCCCTGATCGCCTCGGCCAACTCGGTGCCGCCGGGCTCCCGGGTCAGCAGCACCACAACCCCGCGGGCCCGAAGGAACTGCGCGCAGGCCGGCAGGTGCGTGCTCTTGCCGGCGCCATCGATGCCTTCGAAGGTGATGAAGCGGCCGGTCATGGGGCCTTGCGCTGATAACGATTGACGGCCCGGTTGTGGCTGTTCAGGTCGGGGGAGAACTCGGTGCTGCCGTCGCCGCGGGAGACGAAGTAGAGCGCCTTCGATTCTGCCGGCCGCGCTGCCGCCTGCAGCGCTTCGTTGCCGGGCATCGAGATCGGGGTCGGGGTCAGGCCGTTGCGCATGTAGGTGTTGTAAGGCGTGTCGGTCCGCAGATGGTTGCGGCGCAGGTTGCCGTCGAAACCTTCGCCGATGCCGTAGATGGTGGTGGGGTCGCTCTGCAGCATCATGCCGAGCCCGAGCCGGTTGTGGAAGACCGCGGAAACCATGGCGCGATCCTCAGGCCGGGCGGACTCCTTCTCGACGATGGATGCGAGGATCAGCAAATCCAGCTCATTGCGCAGCTGCAGCCCCTCGGCTCGGTTCTGCCAGGCTGCGGCAAGCCGCTGCCTTTGCAGCCGATGGGCGCGTGCCAGCAGTTCGACGTCAGTGCTCTGTGGCGGATAGGCATACGTGTCGGGAGCGAACAGTCCCTCCGGGTGGCTCTGCGCCGGATCTATGCGCTGCATGACCTGGGCATCGGTGAGTTCTGCGGCAGTCTGGGTCAGCTCGGGCGCCCTCGCCAGCGCCTCGCGCACCTGGCGGAAGGTCCAGCCTTCGATCAGGACGACCATCCTTTCCTTGGCGGCCTGTCCGGCGATCAGCTGGTTGAGCAACGCCTGCATCGTCACCGGTCCTTCCAGTTCGTAGCGCCCGGCCTTGATCTGGTCGCTGTCGCCGCGAAGCCGCCAGGCCAGCGCGAGCTCCCACGACTGGACCGGAATGCCCGCCTTCTGCAAGGTCCCCGTCAACAGGCGGCCGCCTTCGCCGCGGCGCACCTCGAACTCGGCCTTGCTGCCGGCCCCGACGATCGGGGCATGGCCGTAGTGCCACCACTGGTAGGCAGCCGCGACGGTCACGGCCACCGCCAGCAGCAACAGCATCCGGAAAAGGAAGGCGGCGCTCTTTCGCATCAGGGAGAAGAAGCTCCAGGCTTGCAGGCTTCCTATAATACCGAGGGGGCCGGACCGCCATGGTCCGCGCCATTGCCTTCGGGCGTGAATCAGTGGAGCAGCAGGTGGCCGAGGTATCGACAAAAGCGCTGGGTTCGACCGGCTCCACCGAGGCCGGTTACGGCCAGCAGATGGGG
>JACCRJ010000170.1 GCA_013813615.1 Lautropia sp.
GATCTGGATGGCGTCCGAGCAGACGCACTCTGCCATCTCGGATGCGAACAGTTTGGCCATGGCGGCTTCCTTCAGGCAGGGCCGCCCCGCATCCTTCAAGGCGGCCGCATGCGCGATCAGATGGCGCGCCGCCTCGATCTGCGTCGCCATGTCCGCCAGCCTGAACTGCACCGCCTGGTGGTTGAAGATGGGCTGGCCGAAGGCTTCCCGTTCCCGGGCGTACTTCAGCGCCGCTTCGAAGGCGGCGCGCGCCATGCCGAGCGACTGCGCGGCGATGCCGATGCGCCCGCCTTCCAGGCCGGACAGCGCGATCCGGTAGCCTGCGCCCGGCTCGCCGATCAGGTTGGCGGCCGGTACGAAGCAGTCCTCGAAGAGGATCTGCGCGGTGTCGGAGGCATGCTGGCCGAGCTTCTCCTCCAGCCGGGCAACCGAGTAGCCGGGTGAATCCGTCGGCACCAGGAACGCCGAGATGCCGCGCTTGCCGGCTGCGCGGTCGGTCACCGCCATGACGATGGCAACGTCGCCGTGCCTGCCGGAGGTGATGAACTGCTTGACGCCGTCGATACGATAGCCGCCGCCGTCTTCCTGCAGCGTCGCCGTGCAGCGCAGCGCCGACGCGTCCGATCCGACCTGGGGCTCGGTGAGGCAGAACGCCCCGAGCATGCGGCCGCTGGCGAGCGGCTTGAGCCATCGCTCCTTCTGCTCGTCGCTGCCCCAGGCCATCAGGATCGAGCAGACGGGGCAGTTGTTTACCGAGATGATCGTCGACGTCGCGCCGTCGCCGGCGGCGATCTCCTCGATGATCACCGCCAGCGCCGAGTAGTCGAGCCCCGCGCCCTGCCACTGCTCCGGCACCGCGATCCCGAAGCAGCCCAGCGCCGCCAGGCCCTTCAGGGCGTCGGCCGGAAAGGTGCTGTTGCGATCCCAGTCGGCGGCGTGCGGGGCGATGTTGTCGATGACGTAGGAGCGCACCGCGTCGCGGACCATCTCCAGTTCGTTGCCGGGCAGCATGGCGTCGTCGCTTTTCGGCTACCAGGCGAGCGACTGGCCGCAGTAGTCGAAGAAGCCGCCGCCGGGATAGGCCATCGGCTCCCCGATCACCCGGCGCATGCCGCTCACGCTGTCGGCGGGGTCCACGTCGGCGTTCGGTCCGCCCATGTCGGTGCGCACCCACCCCGGATGCAGCGTGATCACCCTGATGCCGAGCGGCGCGAAATCCGAATGCGCGAGCTTACCGACCATATTGACTGCTGCCTTCGACACCCGGTAGAGCATCCCGTAGCTCGCGCTGGTCTCGGCGATGGAGCCCATGCGGCTGGAGACGAAGGCCAACGTGCCGCGCGGCCGCGTCAGCAAGGGGGACACCAGCGGCATCAGGCGCATCGACGACAGCACGTTGGTGCGCATCACCTGGTCGAACTCCTCCAGCGTAGGAGGCTTCTGGATGCTGCTGGTGCGCGGGCCGTAGACACCCGCGTTCATGACGACCACGTCGAAGTTCTCGCCGTCCAGCTGCCAGCTGGCAGCGGCGAGGTCGTTGGCATCGAGGACGTCGAGCTTCAGCGTCTGCACGCCCATGTCGCGCAGCTGGATCCGGTCGGCTTCGCCGCGAAAAGTCCCGAAGACCCGCCAGTCTGCGGCGAGGTACTGGCGGGCGAACTCCAGCCCGATGCCGCGCGAGGCGCCGATGATCAGGGCGGAAGGCATCACCGGGGCCTTGCGCTGGATCAGGCGATCTCGACCGCGAGCGCGGTCGCCTCGCCGCCGCCGATGCACAGTGAGGCGATGCCGCGCTTGCCGCCGGTCTTGCGCAGCGCGCCGAGCAGGGTCACGATGAGCCGGGCGCCGGAAGCGCCGATCGGATGGCCCAGCGCCACCGCGCCACCGTGGATGTTGATCCGGTCGTGCGCAATGCCGTGCTCCTTCATCGCCGCCATCGCCACCACGGCAAAGGCTTCGTTGATCTCGAAGAGGTCGACGTTGCCGGTGTTCCAGCCGGTCTTCGCATAGAGCTTGTGGATCGCGCCGACGGGGGCGGTGGTGAACCACTGCGGCTCCTGCGAGTGGGTCGCGTGGGCGAGGATGGTCGCAAGCGGCTTGATCCCCAGCTTCTCCGCCATCGAGCGGCGCATGAGCACCAGCGCCGCAGCGCCGTCGGAGATCGACGAGGAGGTCGCCGCCGTCACCGTGCCTTCCTTGCGGAACGCCGCTTTCAGGGTCGGGATCTTCTCCGGATTCGCCTTGAACGGCGCCTCGTCGCGCTCGATTACCGTCTCGCCCTTGCGGCCGGCGACGGTGACCGGCGCGATCTCCCACTTGAAGGAGCCGTCCTCGTTGGCAACCCGTGCCCGCCGCGAGGACTCGATCGCGTACCGGTCCTGCGCCTCGCGGCTGAACTCGAACTTGCCGGCGCAGTCCTCGGCGAAGATGCCCATCGACTTGCCGCCGCCGGTGGGCAGTTTGTCGTAGGCATCCTCGAGGCCGTCGTAGGCCATGTGATCGAACAGCGTGCCGTGCCCGTAGCGGTACCCGCCCCGCCCCTTGAGGATCAGGTAAGGCGCGTTGCTCATGCTCTCCATGCCGCCGGCGACGACGATGTCCTGGCTGCCGGCGAAAATCAGGTCATTGCCCAGCATCGCGGCTTTCATGCCGGAGCCGCAGACCTTGTTGACGGTGGTGGCGCCGGTGGAGATCGGCAGACCTGCCTTCAGCGTCGCCTGGCGGGCCGGTGCCTGGCCGAGGCCGGCCGGCAGGACACAGCCCATCAGCACTTCCTGGACCTGCTCCGGCTTGAGGCCGGCGCGCTCGACCGCGGCGCGGATCGCGGTGGCGCCCAAGTCTGTGGCGGCGAGGCCGGACAGTTCACCCATCATGCCGCCGACCGGCGTGCGTGCAACGGAAACTATGACGACAGGATCTTTCATTTCAGTTCTCCTTGCTTAACAGGTCGAACCGGCGGACCGACCAGTGGACCGAGAGGGGGGGCAAGTGTTCATGGTAACGCCACGGCCGCGGCAGTTGGTCCCGTGCGCCTTGGATCTCATCCCTGCCTTTCACTGCGCCCCCCCTTGCCCAACCCCGGCAGCCTCCCAAGGGCTTCGGCCGGATCGCTGCCAGCCCTGCCGAAGCGCAGGCTTTCCGGGTAGGGAAAGACGTCTTCGAGCTGCCCGGCGCGGATGCGCTGCTGCCGGGCCTGCCAGTAGGCCACGTCGAGAAGGTCGGCGTGATAGCGCAGGAACGGGCCGCGCACCTTCGCGTTGCCCAGCAGAAAGGTGCCGAACTCTTCCGGAAACACGTCGCGGGGCCCCACCGGGTACCAGGGCTCGGCCGCCATTTCGTCCTCCGGCGTGCGCGGCGGCGGCACCTTGCGGAAGTGGCAGTCGGTGAGGTAGAGGACTTCGTCGTAGTCGTAGAAGACGACGCGGCCCTGGCGAGTCATGCCGAAGTTCTTGTAGAGCATGTCGCCGGGAAAGATGTTGGCGGCGACCATCTCCTTGATCGCCTGACCGTATTCCCGCAGCGCGTGGTCGCGCTCGTCCTCGTCGGCCTCTTCCAGGTAGATGTTCAGCGGCACCATCCGCCGCTCGATGTAGAGGTGGCGCACGACCAGGCGTTCGCCTTCGTCCTCGACCAGGGACGGTGCGCTCTGGCGGAGTTCCTCCAGCAGCGCCGGGTCGAGCCGGTCCTTCGGGAACGGCACGTCGGAGTACTCCCAGGAGTCGGCCATGCGCCCGACCCGGTCATGGGCCTTCACCAGCTGGTAGCGGCCCTCGACATACTCGCGGCTCACGTCCTTGCGGCGGTCGTCCTTGATGAACTTGAAGACGAACGGAAACGAGGGCAGCGTGAATACGCCCATCACCAGCCCCTTGATGCCGGGGGCGACGATGAACTTGTCGGTGGAGTGGGCCAGGTGCTGCAGCAGGTCCCGGTAGAAGAGCGTCTTGCCCTGCTTGTGCAGGCCCAGCATGGTGTAGA
>JACCRJ010000171.1 GCA_013813615.1 Lautropia sp.
TCGGGGCGACGCCGCGATCGACGCAACCGGTGCCGGACCTCTGGCAGGTTTGCGCGTGCTGGAACTGGGTCAGCTCATTGCCGGCCCGTTTGCCGGCAAGACGCTGTCGGACCTGGGGGCCGACACCGTCAAGATCGAGCCGCCGGGCAGCGGCGATCCCCTGCGCAAATGGCGCCTCCTGCTCGACGGCACCTCGGTCTGGTGGGAAGTCCAGTCGCGCAACAAGCGCTCGGTCGCCATCGACCTGCGCACGGCCGACGGCCAGGAGATCGTGCGCAGGCTCGTGCGTCAGACCGACGTCCTCATCGAGAATTTCCGCCCCGGCACAATGGAAGGCTGGGGTCTCGGCTATGAGGCTCTCTCGTCGATCAACCCCGGACTGGTGATGCTGCGGATCTCCGGCTACGGCCAGACCGGCCCATACAAGGACCGGCCCGGCTTCGGCGTCGTCGGCGAGGCCATGGGGGGACTGCGTCACCTGACCGGCGAGCCGGGGCGGGTGACGGTGCGGGTCGGGATCAGCATCGGCGACACGCTGTCCGCCCTTCACGGCACGATCGGCGTCCTCGCCGCTCTGCGCGAGCGGGACCGCAACGGCGGCCGAGGTCAGGTAGTGGACGTGGCGCTTTACGAAGCCGTCTTCAACTGCATGGAAAGCCTGCTGCCGGAATACAGCGCTTTCGGGGCGGTGCGCGAAGCGTCCGGCAGTTCCCTGCCCGGCATTGCCCCCAGCAACGCCTATCCCTGCGCCGACGGCTGGGTATTGATCGCGGGAAACGGCGACAGCATCTTCCAGCGCCTGATGCGCGCGCTGGACCGCCCTGACCTCGCCTCGGACCCGGGTCTTGCCGGCAACGCCGGACGCGCTGCCCGCTCGGCGGAGCTGGATGCGGCAATCGGCGACTGGACCTCGCAGCACAGCGTCGACGACGCCTTATCGGTGCTGGACGTTGCAAGAGTGCCGTCGGGACGCATCTACACCATCGAAGACATCGTGCGCGACCCGCAGTACCAGGCGCGCGAGATGCTGCTGCAGACCCGCACGCAATCCGGCGTGCAGTTGGACGTGCCGGGCATCGTTCCCAAGCTGGACCGCACGCCCGGATCGGTTCGCACGCCGGCGCCCCGGCTGGGCCAGCACACCGACGAGGTGCTGCTGCAGGCGGGTTTCACCGCTGCAGATTGCGCCGGATTGCGCCAGCGCGGGATCATCCAGTGAGCCCAGTGAGCAGGGTTCCAGCGGGCCGTTACTACTCGGCCTTGGCGCCGGCGTCCTTCACCACCTGGCTCCACTTGCGGATTTCCTTCGACTGGAAATCCGCCAGTTCCTGCGGTGTCGACAGCATCGGGTCCAGCCCGAGGGTCTGCAGTTTCGCCGCCACCTCCGGCAACGCAAAGATCCGCTTCAGCTCGGCATTCCATTTGGTGATGATGTCTTTCGGCGTGCCCGCCGGCGCGAACATCGCGAACCATGACGTGGCCTCGAACTCCGGCAGACCCTGCTCCGCGATGGTCGGTATGTCCGGCGCGGCTGACGAGCGCTTCGCCCCGGTCTGGCCGAGCGCCCGCAGCTTTCCTTCCTTGACCATCGGCAGCGCCGACGGCATGTTGTCGAACATCAGCTGGATCTGCCCGCCGACCAGGTCCGGTATGGCGAACTGCCGGCCCTTGTACGGCACGTGTGCCATCTGCACGCCGGTCATCGTCTTGAAGAGTTCACCGGAGACATGGATCGAGGTGCCGATGCCCGGCGATCCGAACGACAGCTTGTTCGGATTCGCCTTGCCGTAGTCGACGAGTTCCTTCAGGCTCTTGACCGGCAGGTCTTTGTTGACGACCAGCAGGTTCGGCGTAGAGGCGATGAACGCGATCGGCTCGAAGTCCTTGACCATGTCGTACGGCATCTTCGAGTACAAGGCGCCGTTGATCGAATGGGTGCCGACGGTCCCCATCACCAGCGTGTAGCCGTCGGGCGGCGACTTGGCGACGATCTCCGCACCGATGTTGCCGCCCGCGCCGGGGCGGTTGTCGACCACGACCGTCTGGCCGATGGCGGTGTTGGACGAAATCAGCCTCGCGAGGATGTCCGGCGCGCCACCGGTGGGGAAGGTCACGACGATCTTCACCGGATGGTTGGGATAGCCCTGCGCCACCGCCCCGGTTACTGCAAAGAGCGGCAGCAAGGCAGCGGCGCAGGCGGCTGCCTGCAGCGCCCGGCGACGGCGCGATTGCGGCTCCCGGCGCCCGGACAGGGGGAAAAGAAAGTGCGAATCCGCGGTTTTCATGCCTTCGCTCCGGTGGGGGAGGTGGGAACGGCCTTGCCGGCAGACCGCTTGCCGAGCTCCATCTTGGCAATGGCGCTGCGGTGGACCTCGTCGGGGCCATCGACGATGCGCACGGTGCGCTGGTGCGCATAGGCCTCCGACAGCCAGGAGTCCGCGCTCAGGCCGGCGGCGCCGTATGCCTGGATGGCCCAGTCCACGATCTTGCACGACATGTTGGGCGCGACCACCTTGATCATTGCGATCTCCGCCCGCGCGGCCTTGTTGCCGGCGACGTCCATCTTGCGCGCCGCGTTGAAGGTGAGCAGCCGGGCCTGGTCGATCATGCAGCGCGACTCCGCGATCCGCTCGTGCCACACCGACTGCGCGGACAAGGGGCCGCCGAAGGCGGTGCGGGATTGCAGCCGGTCGCACATCATCTCCAGCGCCCGCTCGGCGGCGCCGATCGACCTCATGCAGTGGTGGATGCGGCCAGGCCCCAGCCGGCCCTGGGCGACTTCGAAGCCTCGTCCCTCGCCGAGCAGCAGGTTTTCCATCGGCACCCGCACGTCCTTCAGCAGCACCTCCATATGGCCGTGCGGCGCGTCGTCATAGCCGAAGACCGTGAGCGGCCGCACGACGGTCACGCCTGGGGCGTCCCGCGGCACCAGCACCATCGACTGCTGCGCATGACGCGGCGCATCCGGATCGGTCTTGCCCATCACGATGAAGAGCTTGCAGTGCGGATGGCCCGCCCCGGTGGAGAACCACTTGCGGCCGTTGATGACGTAGTGGTTGCCGTCCCGGCGGATGCTGCACTGGATGTTGGTTGCATCCGAGGAGGCCACCGCCGGTTCCGTCATCAGGAAGGCGGAGCGTGTCTCTCCCCTGAGCAGCGGCTCCAGCCAGCGATCCTTGTGCTCCTCGGTGCCATAGCGCTCGATCGTCTCCATATTGCCGGTGTCCGGTGCCGAGCAATTGAAGACCTCGGCCGACCACGTGACGCGGCCCATGATCTCGCAGAGTGGCGCGTAGGCGAAGTTCGACAGGCCTTGGGGCGCACGCTCGGAATGCGGCAGGAAGAGGTTCCACAGCCCGGCCTGCCGGGCCATCGGCTTCAACTCCTCGACCAGACGGCTCGCCTGCCACGGATTGCCGGAAGCGCGAAGCGCGTTCAGCTCCTCCTCATACCGGACCTCGTTCGGATAAACGTGGGCGTCGAAAAACGCCTTCAGGCGGTCCAGCAGTTCAACGGTACGAAGTTCCTGTTCCCACAACATGTGCGTCTCCAGAATGTCTTGAACCCAAGTC
>JACCRJ010000111.1 GCA_013813615.1 Lautropia sp.
TTCGGCGTGCCGTCGGGATTCAAAGCAGGAGTTGTGGATGGTGATGCCCCGCTCGCGCTCGAGATCGCTGGAGTCCATGACCCGTTCCGTCACGGCCTGGTTGGCGCGAAAGGTTCCGGACTGGCGCAGCAGCTTGTCGACCAGCGTCGTCTTGCCGTGGTCGACGTGGGCGATGATGGCAATGTTGCGGATCAGCAGTTTCGGCGTGCCGTCGGGATTCAAAGCAGGAGTTGTGGATGGTGATGTCATGACACGATGATGCGTACTGGTGCCAGCACGCAGGTTGATTCGGTGGAAGGGGTGCTGCGGCCGAGCCCGATCAGTCGGCCGCCGCAGTGCACGGCAATCTTCGGTGTCGGCTCGGCATCGATGTGGGCGGGCCCAGCGGCGGCGGTCGTGCTGCCGGTGGCGACCAGCAGCGCCTGGCCCTGACAGAACTGCGCCGCCGCAGCTTCGGGCAGCACGATCGACGGCCAGTCCGATACCAGCGCCTCCAGACCCACCAGCTGCCGGTGGCGCTCCGCTGCCGGCATCCCGGCCAGGGTGTCCAGGGCGACGGCGGACCGCACCGAGAAGCGGCCGACCACGGTCCGGCGCAGGGCGCTGAGATGCGCGCCGCAGCCCAACGCTTCGCCGATGTCGCGGGCCAGCGAGCGGATGTAGGTCCCCTTGCTGCAGGCGACCCGCAGCGAAAGACCGGGCTCGTCGCCTGCCTGCCGCCCGAGCAGCTGCAGCTCATGGATGACGACCTGCCGCGGCGCGGCCTGCACCGGGTTGCCGTCCCGCGCGTATCGGTAGAGCGCCTTGCCGGCCACCTTGAGCGCGCAATAGACCGGCGGAACCTGCACGATGCGGCCGCGAAACCGCGCCAGCACCGCATCCAGCTGCGCCTCGGTGAAATCAACTCGTGCGGTGCTCACGATCTCGCCTTCGGTGTCGTCGGTGGTGGTGACCTGGCCCAGCCGCAGGACCGCCTCGTACGCCTTGTCGCCTTCCAGTGCAGATTCGGCCAGCTTGCAGGCCTCGCCGAACATCACCGGCAGCAGCCCGTCGGCCATGGGATCCAGGGTGCCGCCATGGCCGCCCTTGTCGGCGTCGAGAAGACGGCGCGCCTGCTGCAAGGCTGCGTTGGAGGACAGGCCGCGAGGCTTGTCCAGCAGCAGGAGTCCGTGGACCTTCAACGGCCCGCCCTGGTCATCGACAGTTGCATGTAAGACTACTGATCCTGGTCCGACGAGCGAAGCGCGTTGGCCTTGTCGATGAGCTGGCTCAGGGCCATGCCGCGCTCGGTGGAGCGGTCGTGGGCGAAGCGGATCTCCGGCGTGGTGTGGATGCGCACCCGCCGGCCGATCAGCGAACGGATGTAGCCGGCGGCTGCACGCAGTCCCTCGAGGGTGGACTCGACTGTCTCCGGATCGTCCGGCAGCACCGAGAACCAGACCGTGGCGTAAGCGTAGTCGGCGGTCAGGTCCACCGAGGTCACGGTAACCATCCCGAGCCGCGGATCCTTGACTTCCGCACGGATGATCTCGGCCAGTTCCTGGTGGAGCTGTTCCGTGACCCTGATTGCCCTGCCGGGGGCCGATCCCGCCTTGCGTCGCATAGTACCCGCCCCTGTCCCGCCCGACCGCGCGGCGCCTAGGACGCGGCCGCAGTGGCCGGAGCCAGGGTTCTGGCCACTTCCTTGACCTCGAAGGCCTCCAGCTGGTCGCCCACCTGGATGTCGCCGTAGCCGGCCAGCGCCAGTCCGCATTCGAAGCCTTCCTTCACCTCGCGGACGTCGTCCTTGAAGCGCTTGAGGGATTCCAGACGGCCGGTCCAGACCACTACCGACTCGCGCAACAGGCGGATCTCGGAATCCCGCCTGACCGTGCCTTCCGTGACGCGGCAACCGGCAACCGTGCCGACCTTGCTGACCTTGAACACCTGCCGGATCTCAACGAGCCCCAGGATGGTTTCCTTGCGCTCCGGCGACAGCATGCCTTCCATCGCCGACTTCACGTCGTCGACGGCGTCGTAGATGATGTTGTAGTAGCGGATGTCGACGCCGTTGGCTTCGGCCATCTTGCGGGCAGCCTGGTCGGCGCGGACGTTGAAGCCGATGATGACCGCCTTGGAGGCAACCGCCAGGTTGACGTCGCTTTCGGTGATCCCGCCGACCTGGCCGTGCACGATCGCCACCCTGATCTCGTCGTTGGACAGCTTGAGCATCGCCTGGCTGAGCGCCTCCTGCGAGCCCTGCACATCGGCCTTGACGATCAGCGCCAGCGTCTTGACCTCGTCTTCGCCCGCCGTGTCGAACATGTTTTCCAGCTTCGCCGCCTGCTGGCGCGCCAGCTTGACGTCGCGGAACTTGCCCTGCCGGAACAGCGCGATTTCCCGCGCCTTGCGCTCGTCCGGCAACGCGATGACTTCCTCGCCCGCTTGCGGCACTTCGTTCAGGCCCTGGATCTCCACCGGGATCGACGGGGTCGCCTCGTCGATCGGCTTGCCCGCCTCGTCCAGCATCGCCCGCACACGGCCGTAGGTGGAGCCGACCAGCAGCGTGTCGCCACGGCGCAGGGTGCCGGACTGCACCAGCACGGTAGCCACCGGGCCACGGCCCTTGTCGAGGCGCGCCTCGATGACCAGGCCCTTGGCAGCCGACTTGACCGGCGCCTTCAACTCCAGCACCTCCGCCTGCAGCAGCACGTTCTCCAGCAGGTCGTCGATGCCCTCGCCGGTCTTGGCGGACACGCCCACGAAAGGCACGTCCCCGCCGTACTCCTCCGGCACCACGCTCTGGGCCACCAGTTCCTGGCGCACGCGGTCGAGGTTGGCTTCGGGCTTGTCGATCTTGTTCATCGCCACGACGATCGGCACCCCGGCGGCCTTCGCATGGGCAATGGCTTCCTTGGTCTGCGGCATCACGCCGTCGTCGGCAGCGACGACCAGGATCACGATGTCGGTGGCTTTGGCACCGCGTGCGCGCATCGCGGTGAACGCGGCGTGGCCGGGCGTGTCCAGGAAGGTCACGACCCCGCGCGGCGTCTCGACGTGATACGCGCCGATGTGCTGAGTGATGCCACCCGCCTCCCCGGCGGCCACCTTGGCACGCCGGATGTGGTCGAGCAGCGAGGTCTTGCCGTGGTCGACGTGGCCCATCACCGTCACGACCGGCGGCCGTGGCATGGCTGGCTCGTCGACGCTCTCGGTGCTGACGTCCTCCAGCATCGCTTCCGGATCGTCCAGTTTCGCGGCGATGGCCTTGTGGCCCATCTCCTCGACCAGGATCATGGCCGTTTCCTGGTCCAGTACCTGGTTGATCGTGACCATCTGGCCCAGCTTCATCAGGTACTTGATGACTTCAGTGGCCTTGATCGACATCTTGTGCGACAGGTCCGCGACGGTGATCGTCTCCGGCACGTGCACCTCGCGCACCACCTGTTCGGCTGCCGGCTGCTGACTCATCATCGGCCGGCCGGTATGGCGGTCGCCAGGGCGCCGCGGCCCGCGGGCGCCACGCCAGCCGGTATTGGCGCCGGCGTCGCCACGGGTCTTGATCTGGCGGCGTTTGGCGGCCTCTTCCTGCCAGGTCGACGACAGCTTCTCGGACTTGACATGCTTGCGCTGGCCGGCCGCATCGGCGGCGGCAGCTCCTGGTGCTGCCGCCTCGCCGCCGGCGCCAACGGCGGGCTTGTGCAGCGTGCCTGAGCGCCTTGCAGCGGCGGTGGCATCCAGCGGCTTGGCCACCGCCTCTGCCGGAGCCGCAACCGGCTCGGGCACCGGCGGCGGCGGACGGCGACTCGCACTCATCATGCGGTTGATGGCCGCGACTTCGTCCTCGGCCTTGCGGCGGGCCGCGGTGGAAATGTCTGCGGCTTCCTTCGCCCGGCGGGCGGCGTCGGTGGCGGCGTTGACGATAGCCTGGGCGGCCTGCTCGGCAGCCTGCTGCTGCTTCTTCGTACCCTCCGTATGGAGCTTGGAGAGCCGCTCCTGCTCGAGGCGAGCTTCCCCCTCACGCTGGACGGCTTCCGCGGCGGCTTCGATCTCACGTTGGCGGTCGCGCTCGAGTCGCTCGGTCTTCTCGCGAAGATCCTTGCCCTGGCGCTCGATCAGATCGCGCTGGCGGCGGTCTTCTTCCTCTCGCAACCGGCGCTGCTCTTCATCTATGACCGAGCTTGCCGAGATGACCGGCAGCGGCACCGCGACCGGCTCCGGCGCGGGCACAGCCTCCGGCGCATCGCGCTTCACGAAGACGCGCTTCTTGCGGACCTCGACCTGGATGGTGCGCGCCTTGCCGGTGGCGTCGGCCTGCTTGATCTCGGACGTCTGCTTGCGAACGACCGTGATCTTCTGTTTCTTGCTCTCGCTTCCGCCGTGCGCTGCCCGCAGCGCCGTCAGCAGCTGTTCCTTGTCCGACTCCGAAAGGGAGTCGGCGGCTGACGCCTTGTCGACGCCGGCGGCGCGGAGCTGCTCGAGCAGCACCTCAGCCGGCACTTTCAATTCCGCAGCAAATGTCTCAACGTTCGTACTGGCCATTAGGTTCCTTCCGCTACCGCCGACTTCCGACAAATCACGCGCACATTCCTGTCCCGAGCCACCACCGGCAAACCGGTCCGATCAGGCGTTCTCGCCCCAGAACGCCGATCAGGCGTTCTCGCCTTCGAACCAGTGCGCCCGCGCCTTCATGATCAGATCCTTTGCGCGCTGCTCGTCCATCTGGGTTGCTTCCACCAGCTCGTCCACGGCGAGTTCCGCCAGCTCGTCCCGCGTATGCACGTTCGCGTCCGCAAGCTTGGCGGCCAGGTCCCGGTCCATGCCGTCCAGGGAAAGCAGGTCCTCGGTGGTGGTGTTGAGCTTTTCCTCGTTGGCGATCGCCTGCGTCAGCAGTACGTTTCGCGCCCGCTCGCGCAGCTCGTTGACGGTGCCTTCGTCGAAGGCCTCGATCTCGAGCATCTCGGTGATCGGCACGTAGG
The DNA here is from genome assembly GCA_013813615.1 of Lautropia sp. Lineage (GTDB taxonomy): Bacteria > Pseudomonadota > Gammaproteobacteria > Burkholderiales > Burkholderiaceae_E > Lautropia. Next base: position 4,959 of record JACCRJ010000111.1, read on the forward strand.
CGATCTCCTCCAGCCCGGTGAAGCCTTCGTCGATCAGGATGTCCGCCACTTCGGCGTCCACGTCCAGCTGGTCCATGAAGTTCTTCTGGATCACGGCCCGCTCGTCATGCTGCTTCTGCTCGCTTTCCTCGGCCGACATGAGGTTGATCTGCCAGCCGGTGAGCTCCGAAGCCAGCCGTACGTTGCGCCCGCCGGTGCCGATTGCCAGGGCGAGGTTGTCCTCGTCGACGACGACGTCCATGGCGTGGCGTTCCTCATCCACCAGGATCGACGAAACGTTGGCCGGTGCGAGCGCGCCGATGACGAACTGCGCAGGATCCTCGGACCAGAGCACGATGTCCACCCGCTCGCCAGCGAGTTCCTGCGTCACCGCCTGCACGCGCGAGCCGCGCACCCCGACGCAGGTGCCGATCGGATCGATCCGGCGGTCGGTGGTGAAGACGGCAATCTTGGCGCGCACGCCCGCGTCGCGGGCGGCGGCCTTGATCTGCAGCAGGCCCTGTTCGATCTCCGGCACTTCCAGCTCGAACAGCTTCATGATGAATTCCGGCGCCGTCCGCGACAGGAACAGCTGCGGACCGCGGCCTTCGCGGTTGATCTTCGAGACCCATGCGCGCACCCGGTCGCCGTTTCGCAGGTTCTCCTTCGGGATCATCTGGTCGCGCGGCAGCCGGGCCTCGATACGGCCCGATTCGATCACCGCGCCTTCGCGGTCGATCCGCTTCACCGTCCCGGACAGCAGCGAATCGCCGCGCGCCAGGAAGTCGTTGATGATCTGGTCGCGCTCGGCGTCGCGGATCTTCTGCAGGATCACCTGCTTGGCCGCCTGCGCGCCGATCCTGCCGAACTCGACCGGCTCGAGTTCTTCCTCGATGAAGTCGCCCACCTGGATGTCCGCGATCTGCTTGCGCGCTTCCGCATGGATGATCTGCAGATCGTGGTCTTCCAGTTCACCATCAGGGACAACCAGCCAGCGGCGGAAGGTCTCGTACTCGCCGTTGGTGCGATCGATGGCCACCCGCACGTCGACCTCGTCCTTGTAGCGCTTCTTGGTAGCCGACGCGAGCGCGCTTTCCAGCGCGCCGAACACAACGTCGCGCGCGACGTTCTTCTCGCGGGCCAACGCGTCCACCATCAGCAACAACTCACGACCCTGCATAACAGCATCCCCTAGAAAACAAGCTTCGGCACCAGCCGGGCCTTCTCTATCTGATCCAATGAAAATTCCAGCCGCTGACCGTGCGGCTGATCTTCAGTATCTGCGGCCGGCGCGGCCGCCTCGCCGCCTCGCGCAACCACCCCGGCCTTCGCGACCCCCTTGCCGCTCTTGCCGGTCTTGTCGGACCTGGCGCCTTTGAAACCCTTGGCACCGCCCTTGCCCGGCCTGCCGCCCGCCACCGCCGGCTCGTCCGACCAGAAGAGCACCCAGCGGTCCGCAGCCGGCGCACCCTCGGGCACACCTCCTGGCGCGCTCTCTGTCCCGCTCTTTGCGGAAGCCGCTGCCGCAGGCTCTGCCGAACTTCCTGCCGGAGCCCCTGCCGAGCCC
>JACCRJ010000115.1 GCA_013813615.1 Lautropia sp.
TCGCCGACACCGACGGGTGCGCGACAACCAGCGTGCCGCCTGCGCAGACCATGCCGATCGGCGTGAAGCTCTTGAAGGGGTCGTAGCCGAGCTGCTTCCCGTTGGGCAGTATGGTCATCGGGCCGGAGTCGATGATGTGCAGCGTGTAGCCGTCGGGCGGGGCTTTCGCGGTGAAATCGGCCGCGACCGTCGCGCCGGCGCCGGGACGATAGTCGAACAGGATCGGCTGACCCAGCATCGATTGCAATTTCGGCTCCAGCGGCCGCGACACGCCGTCGGCAGCCCCACCGGGCGGATAGCCGAGCACCAGCTTGATCGGCCGGTCGGGCCACCCCCTGGACTGCGCGAACGCGCGCTGCATGGCGCCGGTCAGGGGTGCCGCCAGGGCGGCGGCCAGGATGCGGCGGCGGTGGAGCAGGTTCAGGGTCATCGGCGTCTCCTCTGAGTTTTATCGGAAGCATGGCATCGGGCCGCCGGATCGTGTAACGAGCGCGCGGCGGGCACGCCCCGCTTACGGCGCCAGCAGCACGGCGCCGCTCAGGGTTCGCCCCTCCAGCATTTCATGCGCCTTCGCCGCATCGCGAAGCGGCAGCTTGGCGGCGATATCGATCCGCAGCGCGCCGTCGGCGAGCAGCTGGAAAAATTCCGTCGACGACTTCTCCAGATCGCTGCGGCTGGCGATCCAGGTGCGCAGAGTCGGCCGGCACACCGATAGCGACTTGCTGTGCAGGCGCTGCAGCGGAAACGGCGCCACCTGACCGGATGCGGTGCCGTAGTTGATCGCGATGCCCATCGGGCGCAGGCAGTCGAGCGAGCCCATGAAGGTGTCGGCGCCGACGGAGTCGTAAACCACCGGCACGCCTTCGCCGGCGGTGATCTCCTTCACGCGGTCGACGAAGTTCTCGCGCGTGTAGACGACGGGATGGTCACAGCCGAGTCCGCGCACGAATTCCGCCTTGGCATCGGTGCCGACGGTGCCGATCACGACCGCGCCGAGGCGCTTCGCCCACTGCACCATCAGCTGCCCGACGCCGCCGGCAGCTGCATGGATCAGCACGACATCTCCCGGCTTCACCACGTAGAGGCGCTTGAGCAGGTAATGGCAGGTCAGTCCGCGCAGGTACGAAGCGGCGACGAGGTCATCGTCGAGCGCGTCCGGGATCCGGATCAGCCGGTCCGCCGGCAGAAGCCGGTGATGGACGTAGGAGCCGAGGCCGACGTTGGCATGCGTGACCCGGTCGCCGGGCGAAACGGTGTCGACGCCGGCGCCTACCGCCTCGACGATCCCGTTCGCCTGCACGCCGGGCACGAACGGCGGCACCGGGCCGTCCCCGTGCAACTGCCCGATGCGGTGATAGACGTCGACGAAATTCACCCCGATGCCGGTGTGGCGCACCAGGACTTCGCCCTGCCCAGGTTCGGCCACGTCCATCTGGCCCGGCTCGAGTACTTCCGGGCCGCCGAAGCGGGTGATGCGCACGCAGTTCGTTTTCATCCGCTCAGGCTCCCTTGAACGCCGGCGGGCGTTTCTCCAGGAAGGCACGGGCGCCTTCGCGGTAGTCTGCACTGGCGTAGCAGGCGGCGATCGCCGCTTCCACCGCAGCCATGTCGCGATCGGCCGGGTCGCGGATCAGTGCGTTGGTGGTCTGCTTCAAGGCCCGCAACGTGAGCGGCGCGTTGCCGGCGACGTCACGGCACCATGCGTCGACCGCCTCGTCGAACGTCGCCACCGGCTCGGCACGGGTGACGAAGCCCATCCGCAGCGCGTCGGCGGCGTCGAAGATGCGCGCTGAAAAGAAGATGTCCAGCGTGTTCTGCAATCCCAGCACCTGCAGGAAGCGCCGCACCCCGACCACGTTGTAGCCCAGGCCCAGCCGGCCGGCCGGCATCCGGAAGCGCGAGCCCTCGGAACAGAAGCGCACGTCGCAGGCTGCCGCGAGGCCGAGGCCGCCGCCCATGCAGATGCCGCGGATCTTGGCCACCACCGGCTTGCTGCAGCGAACCGGTGCCTGGTAGGCCGCCTCGACCGCCGCGTTGTAGCGTGCCTGCGCCTCGGCATCGGTGCGCTGCGACTCGAACTGCGAGATGTCGGCGCCGGACACGAATGCCTTTTCGCCGTCGCCTTGGAGCACGACGAGGCGGATCGCCGGGTCGGCGTCGAAGTCCTGCAACGCGCCGGGCAGCGCGGCCCACATCGACTGGGACATCGCGTTGTACTTGTCCGGGTTTGAAAAGACGACCCGGCCGATCGGCCCGTCGCGTCGGGTTATGAG
>JACCRJ010000174.1 GCA_013813615.1 Lautropia sp.
GGGAGAGATTCCAGGGGAGGATCATCGCGGTGACCGGCTACGGCCGGGGCATCGACATCGCCCGAGCCGGAGAGGCTGGTTTTGACGCCCACCTGGTGAAACCCTTCGCGTTCGATGAGCTTGAGAAACTGATAACGTCAGTGCGGAGTCTTGCTCCTTCAATAGCGTAAGAGGTGGCTGGTTGCACCCTGGCGCATTTGAGGTACAGCGCCTGCAGTGTCGGCGATTACGTCTGGCGCCAGGAAGGATCGAGGAAATCGCTCGGCCAGTTGCCGAAGCGGCAGCCGTTCGGCTGACGCTACCGCGGGGTCACTCTCGACACACCCACCACTTCGCCACTGCCCAGGCAGGCGGTGGTCAGCGCCACGCCGTCGATCGCCTCGTCCATCACGCCACCTTCCTCGAGATCAACGCCGAGAGCTACCGGCGCCGCGAAGCCATCAAGAAGAAACGCGGCCCGGGACGCCCGCCGCTATACGCCCAACCGCCAACACCGGGCATTGATTGACGCTGCGCGTCAATCAATTCTCGCGGCCAACTTGCTTGCAAAGAGCAATCCCGCAATCATCCTTGTTCCGCGACACCAGATTCTCATCTAGATTGTCGCGCGCTTCTCTTCCAGATTGTCGCGCCACAGATGCCGCCGGCGGTCGATCTGAACGATATGCGCGCCGAGATCGGGCACCTTGATCTCCGCGGGGAAGGGCGACTTCGTCGGGGCCAGACATCGATATTCCCGGCGAGGTCACTCACGAAAACCAGAATCACTGGGGCTAATGCGTAACGTCGTGCTCGCGGGACAATGAGTTTTCATTCGCTGCCGGGTTTGCATACTCTGCAATTACATCGGCGCCGGCATCAAAAGATATGCATCCATTTGTTGGGAAAGATACTTACACGCCGCAGCGTCAGCGAGATTCAGTCGGTTTCAATCATCAGCATCTTCTGATGCTCAAGCCATGTTTCGTAGTCCCGGCTTCTTCCGGCGTCATTGCGACGATGTTCAGCGCGTGCACCCGCGTGGGTATCCAGTCGGTCACGGCGGCATAGACCAGCCGATGTCGGGCGATTCGCTGCAATCCATTGAGCTTGGCGTCGATCACGCGGACTCGAAAATGACCAGCGCCACCTGAAGCGCCGGCGTGGCCGACGTGCAATTGGCTCTCGTCCTCGATCTCGATCGCGGCCTCGGGAAATGCCTGCCGAAAGCGCTCCAGCAATGCATCGTGCGCGGGTTTGATGGCGATTTCTTCCTGCATGATTTTTCGACCTAAACAGCCACGACCTCGATGTCCGGTTCAATCGACTTCACGAGGTTCTTGATGCTCCTGAGCGTGCCGGATATCGAGCTCGGGCAGGTGCCGCACGCGCCTTGGTAGTGCACGCTGAGTTGGTTGCCGTCGAGGCCGATCACGTGGAGGTCGCCGCCGTCGTTTTTCAGATAGGGACGGATCTGCTCGTCAAGCAATAGGGTGATCGCATCCAAGCGCTGCTGGTCTGCGGGACTGAGGTCAGCGTAGTCATGGGTTGCCGCTGCAACTGTGGCAGCGGATTGCTCATCCGCCGCCGGCGCTGCGCGGATCGGTACCGCGACCAGACGTACCAACGCCGGCCAATCGGCTTCGCCGTCCTGTGTGACGGTGATCCATTTGTCAACGTAAAACACATTGCTGACATGCTCGATATCGAACAACGCGCAAGCAAGCGCATCGTTCTGCGCCTGCTCGGCACTCTCGTACGAACGCGTGATTCCCCAGGTCAGCGGTTCCCATAGGGTGAACTTCACCGCGTTCGGATTGGGCGTGTCATCAATTTCCGCTATTTTTGGCATCTTAAGCTCTTGAAAGCGACGCCACCCTCTTGGCGCCGAAAATACGACAACCAGGTTGAGTGACTGTCCCAACCACACCCCTTTTCAATGTCATCAATCCACCACTGAAGTGATCAACTTCTGTAGTTCGCCTTGCTGATACATCTCGCGAACAATATCGGCGCCACCGACAAACTCGCCGCCGATGTAGAGCTGCGGAATGGTTGGCCAATTGGCGTAAGTCTTGATACCGTCACGAATTTCGGGATCAGCCAGCACGTCCACTGCGGAGAAGTCCTGTACACCGCACGCCCTGAGTATCTGCACCGTCGCGCTTGAAAAACCACACTGCGGGGACTGCGGCGTCCCTTTCATATAAAGCACGACGGAGTTCGCGGTGACCTGGTTGCGAATTGTTTCCTGGATGTTCATCTCTCATTTCTCCAAAGTTATTTCATTGCCGATAGCGTTGATTGCGCCCAACCTTCAGGCGTAAATGTGCGCATGGACAGCGCATGAATTTCCGCGCGCATGCGCTCTCCCAGTGTCAGATAC
>JACCRJ010000189.1 GCA_013813615.1 Lautropia sp.
CGCAACAGGTGCTCGAAGGCCTTCGGGTACTCATCGAGCAGGGTCAGGTAGGCCGGCCGGCCCGCGGTGGCTTCGAGGAAGTCGCACAGGCGCCCGATCCAAGTGGCGACGCGGCTGTCGTCCGCGCCGGTCGGACCGAGCGCGACGGACTTGACGACCAGGCGCTCGATCCGATCGCGGGTGTCGGCACTGGCCATGCGATAGCGACGCGAGTCCCGCAGCGCCTCGATACGCCGTGCGCAGTCCTCGTCGAGGACGGCGGCTGCCGCGCCGCAGGCTGCTGCACCGTCGCCGACAACCGCCTGGCCGCTTTCGGATATCGCGACCTTCGCGGCGCCACCGGCGCTGAGTTCTGCGGCGCGGTTGGCTTCGCGCCGTGCCGGCGCCAGCAGCTTGTCGAAGACCTCGATGACCGCCTCGCGCGCCTGCGCCAGTTCCTGGTCGAAACCGGCCGCGTCCATGCCCAGCATGGCGGCGATCACCGCGCGCTTCTCCGGCGCCGCCGGCAGCCAGTGGGTCTGCTGGTCTTCGATGTACTGGAGCGCGTGTTCGATCCGCCGCAACAGCGTCCACGACCGGGTCAGTGCATCCACTTTCTCCGGCTCGAGCAGGCGCCGTTGGGCGAGCCGCTGCAAAGCCTGCGGCGTCGAGCGCTCGCGCAGCAGCGGATCCTGACCGCCGCGCACGATCTGGAAGAGCTGGGCGCTGAACTCGATCTCACGGATGCCGCCGCGTCCGAGCTTGACGTCGAAGCCGGCATTGTCGCTGCGCTCGCGCCGGCTCTCGTTCTTGCGCGCCTCGTCGCGGATCATGTCGTGCAGCCTCGACAACGCGGAGAAGGCGGGATAGTCCAGGTAGCGCCGGAAGACGAAGGGTGTGACCAGCTGCATCAGCGACAGTTCGTCGGCTGCACCGGCCTCGGCCGGGGCCAGGGCGGTGTCGGCGATCACTCGCGCCTTGAACCAAGCGAAGCGCTCCCACTCCCGGCCCTGTTCGTAGAAGTACTGCTCCAGCATGTTCAGCGACGTGATCAGCGGGCCCGAGTCGCCGTAGGGGCGAAGGCGGGTATCGACCCGGAACACGAAGCCGTCTTCGGTTTGCTGAGACAGCAGGTTGACCATGCGCCGCGCGATGCGTTCCGCGAACTGCGGCTGCTCCCCCTGATCGCGGACCACGAACACCAGGTCGACGTCCGACGACACGTTCAGTTCGGCGGCGCCGAGTTTACCCATGCCGACCACCATCAGGTCCTGAGGCAGGCCCTGGTCGTCCAGCAGCCGCTTGCCTGCCGCGGCCAGTTCCTGCGCGCCGATGCGCAGCGCATGGGTGATGGCAAGCTCCGCCACTGTCGTTACCGCAGTGCAGATTTCCGCGACCGGGGCCTGCTGCCTGACATCGCGCTCGATCATCGCCAGCATCACCAGGTTGCGAAAGCGCCGCAGCGCTGCATCCGGCGCCTCGGCTCGCGCAAGCCGCCGCTGCCACAGCGCATTGATGGCTTCAGGTGTGAGCGGCTGCGCGATCAGCTCGGCCACTTGCGCCATCGATTCGTCATCGCGCAACGACGTCAGCGCCCGCCTGAAAAAGCCCGAGTAGCGCTCTGCCTGGAAGGCCGAAGCCGGAGGATCGGTGGGAAGGTGCATGCTGCAATGGGCCGCTCATCTGCAAGTCTACGGCAACAAAAAAGCCGCAGATCGTGGGATCTGCGGCTTCGAGCCGGACTGTTGCAGGCTCTTGCTACTTCACGAGAGCGAGATCATCAAGCGAGGACGTTGATGTGCTGGTCGTCGATCATTGTCGCCACCGATGTCGCGGCGGCCGGTGGTGTGATCGTCAGCGTGTTCTCCGGCGTCGAATACGCGCCGGCCTTGTCGCCGACGGCAAAAGCAACGGTGCCGCCGGTGTTGAACACCGTGTTCCAGGTCAAGGCAGCCAGGTCGGCAACAGCGATCGTCTGGCCCGCCGCCACCGCTGCCCCGTTCAAGGTAAGAGCTGACGTGGTGTTGTACTCGATCAGGTACTGCGGCAGCGTATCCGTCCCTGCGTTGGGGTGACCGGTACCGGCGCCACGGTCGAAGAGCAATGCGGTATCGGTGTCCGAAGTGCCTTCGTAGATCCCGCCGAAGTCGGCTTCGTGATTCTCCAGGCCGGCCGTGAAAGGCTCATCGCGGAAGTCACCCGGAAGCGAGCCGCCGAAGGCATCGCTCCAGAGCGGCGAATCGCCTGGAAGCGCGGTTCCGTCGACCCAGGTCCAGCCGGCGCCCGGCGTCGCGGCATCCGCCGCCTGCCGCAGGCCGACCCATGCGCCCCCGTCACCCGTGTCGGGCCCGAGGCCACTGAAGTTGGCATTCACGAACGCCATCTCCGTGGCCGTGTCGAGGACTGCCAGGTAGCCGCCTCTGGCGATGGCAGCGGCATTTGCCTGCTCCCAGGTTGCGACGCCCGCGACCAGCTCATAGCCGTGGCCGGAGGTGGTGTCGACAGCCAGTGCCGGATTTGTCACCGTCTCAACCGGTGTCGAGGTGATCGCCCCGATCCGCACCGTGGTCAGCGCGTCGCCGGCATTGGCGTCGGTAAAGGGGAAGTTGCTCGCGGAAAGCGCCGTGGTCCCGTCTGCTTCGGCGGGGACGGTCGAGTTGGCGCTGGTCGGCGCGACATTGGCGGGCGCCGGGCCAGGAGCCGGTCCAGGCGGCGGGACGCTCGGCGGCGGCGCTGCTGCTACCGGGGTGTCGTTGTCACCACCGCTGCTGGCTACTGCCGCAATCGCGCCTACGCCGAGCAGCGCGATGCCGCCGATGGCCCAGGGCGAAAGTCCCGCTGATGCGCCCTCTACCGGCGGTGCGGTCGTGGTGCTGGTGGTGTCGGTGGTGGTGGTGTCGGTGGTGGTGGGGGAAGTCGCCTGGGCGATCTCGCCGATGCTCTGGGTGGGAGCCTCGGTCGGCATGATGCCGCCGTCTGCCACGACCTGCGCGGCTACCGCTTCTGCCTGGTCGGCGTCGACGACAGCTGCAGCTGCCGCCTGGTCGTCCAGCGTTTCCTTGCCATCGACGAACCCGGCTTGTTGCACCCCTTTCTTGCCTGACGCGACTGGCTTGTCGGCAGCACTACGGACGTCAGCCTTTGTTTGAGCAACCATGTGTCTATTTCCCTCTAATTGATCTGAAGATGCGGGACGCCTTAAGCGCCATCCTGCCTCAGACAGGCTGAAGGCAGGGAGACGACACTGACATTATGCCGCCGGCGGTACCGGCATTGCCGGCGCCCGTCGGGCAGCGCTGCAGTAATCTCAGTGCAAATCTTCGCACCGTTTACCGGCGCTCGCCAGCGTGTATGCCTTTGTTGACGCCGAGATTACATAAGTGCTGGCAATCCGTTGTCGGTTCGAGACATCCCGACACCGGTTCGACGCGGAGTTGCAAGCGGACGGGGGCCACGCGGGGCTTGTCGGCCTCCGGAACGGGCACCGGTCGTCGCGGCGCGGGCCACGGCCGTTAGGGAATGGTCGGCGTGCTAGAGTCCAAGATGCCCGCAATGTCTGCCCTGAAATCGTC
>JACCRJ010000196.1 GCA_013813615.1 Lautropia sp.
GGATGTACCGCCCCTCCTTCCAGGTCATCATCAGTGTGAAGACAATCGCGCCGATGGTTAGTGGAAACCAACCGCCGTCAAGTAGCTTCAGCAGGTTGGACGCCAGGAATGCTGCATCCACGATGAAGAAGATGCCTGTGGCAGCAAGGCAAAGGGCGAGGGGATATCCCCAGCCGTAGCGAATCACGAAGAAGGTGAGCGTCGTGGTGATAAGCATGTCGGCGGTGACGGCAAGACCGTAGGCTCCTGCCAGACTGCTTGACGATCCGAACAGGATGACGGCCAGAACGATCGCTCCGAACAGCGCCCAGTTGACGAAGGGAATATAGATCTGGCCAGTCTCCTGGACACTGGTGTGCTCGGTGCGCAGCCTGGGAAGGTATCCCAATTGGATCACCTGTTTCGTCACGCTGAAGGCGCCTGTGATCAGGGCCTGCGAAGCAATCACGGTCGCCATGGTCGCCAATACGATCATCGGCAGGCGGGTTGATTTCGGCATCATCATGTAGAAGGGGTTGCGGACGGCTTCGGGGTTGTTCAGCAGCAGCGCCCCCTGCCCGAAGTAGTTCAGTACCAGGGCGGGCATGACGATCGAGAACCAGGCAAGCCGAATCGGCTTTTTTCCAAAGTGTCCGAGGTCCGCATAAAGTGCCTCTGCCCCGGTAACACAGAGCACGACCGCGCCAAGAGTTACAAAGGTCGTACCCGGGTTGTTGAGCATGAACCGAAGCGCATAAAGCGGACTCAGCGCCCACAGAATCCCAGGACTCGTAATGATATGGGAAACGCCGAGTATCGAAATCGCGGCGAACCAGACCAGGGTTATGGGGCCAAAGAATTTTCCGATGCCGGCGGTCCCCCGCTTTTGCACGGCGAACAGCGCAAACAACACGACTAGCGTCAGCGGTACGACGAACGGGTGAAGCGCCGGCGAGATCACTTCCAGTCCTTCGATTGCTGAAAGCACCGAAATAGCTGGCGTAATGACACCATCGCCAAAGAAAAGCGATGTACCGAAGATGCCGATGGCCAGCATGACGCTTCGCAGTTGTGGTCGGTGGCGAACAGCCTGCGATGCCAGCGCCAGCATCGCGACGAGTCCGCCCTCTCCGTTGTTGTCGGCACGCAGGATCAGCACAACGTACTTCAGCGATACGATGACTGTCAGTGTCCAGAAGAAGATCGATAGAATTCCATAGACGTTTTCGTGAGTGAATGCCACATGCCCGGAGCCAAAGACTTCCTTGATCGCGTACAGGACGCTTGTTCCAATATCTCCGTAGACCACCCCGATCGCACCGAGGGTCAACGTTGCGAGCGAAGATTTCGAGCCCTGCTGCAAACCCGCCACCGGATACTCCTTGAGAAAGCTTATGTGTGCCGCTGAGCTGGAGGCCGATGTTACTTCGGAAGAAGGTGAATCAATTTCGATGGTCTACTGCCGGGGCGCCACCCCCCCGGGCTTGAGCGGTTACGGGAAGTCACCGGCGGGCCCGATAAACGGTGGCATTCAGCCGCACCAGGCCAAGGAAAATCGATGCTGATCAACTGTGTCGTCTATGAAGAGGGTATGCGCGTCGCGGACATTCCCGTGAGCGAGATCAGTGAATATCTCAAGCAGCCGGGCAGATTTGTCTGGGTCGCACTCAAGGACGCCTCGCCCGCTGAACTGCAGCAGATGACGGAGGAGTTCGAACTTCATGAACTGGCGGTAGAGGACGCCCTGCACGGCCACCAGCGGCCGAAGATCGAGGAGTATGGGAACTCCCTCTTCTCGGTGCTGCATCTCATCGAGCGAGACGTCGCGTCCCCTGCCGAGCTGGCGGTGGGCGAGGTCGACGTTTTCACCGGCAGCAACTACGTTCTTTCGGTGCGCAACCGCAGCACCAAGGGCTTTCTAGGGGTCCGTCAGCGCTGCGAGCAGGAACCGGCCCTGCTGCGGCATGGCCCTGGTTTCGTTCTGTACGCGCTCATGGACGCGGTGGTGGATCGCTACTTTCCTGTTCTGGACGAGCTCGAGACGGAGCTTGAAACCATCGAGAGGGGCATCTTCACCGACGGTGCGGCTCGAGCCAACATACAGCTGCTATACGAGCTCAAGGGCCGGGTTCTGGTGCTGAAGCATGCGGTAGCGCCGCTGCTGGAAGGTGTCAGCAGGCTCTATGGCGGCCGGGTGCCGAGCTTCTGTAGCGGCGTCCAGGACTACTTCCGGGATGTCGCTGACCACCTTTCCAGAATCAACGGGCAGATAGATACGATGCGGGAGACCATCGCCACAGCCATACAGGTCAATCTCGCCATGGTCACCATCGAGGAAAGCGAAGTGACCAAGCGACTGGCGGCCTGGGCCAGCATCTTCGCCGTGTGGACCGCCTTGGCAGGGATATGGGGAATGAACTTCGAGCACATGCCAGAGCTGGATTGGAAGTACGGGTACGCGTTCGCCCTCAGCCTGATCGGCGCGTCCTGCCTGCTTCTGTACCGCAGGTTCAAGAAGGCTGGCTGGCTCTAGATGACCGGGTCAAGTCGTGACATGAGTCGCGCGCGGTGAGTTTGCGGCCGGCTGCGTTGGGGCGTGACGACCCGTCGATCAAAGACGCCGATGAGGTAGCGCGCGCGCTGGGTGCGGATGTCGAGCGCGGGCTCACCTCGGAGGAGGCCTCTCGCCGTCTCGCTGCAGAGGGTCCGAACGAGCTCCGTTCAGCGCCGCCGGTCCCTGTCTGGCGGCGGATTCTCGCGCAGTTCCAGGATCCGCTGGTCTACCTGTTGCTGGGAGCGGTGGGCGTCTCTCTGGTTGCCTGGGCGATCGAGGGTCGGGCGGGCTGGCCGGTGGATGCG
>JACCRJ010000199.1 GCA_013813615.1 Lautropia sp.
CTCGTACTGCTGGGCGCCGGCCTGTGACGGCAGCGGCGTCATGCTCAGCATCGTCAGCGCCGCCGGCACGGCCGCCCGGCGCCCGAGCCGCAGCGCGGCGAGTGACAGATCCCGAAGCAATGGCACCTGCCCCATTCGCCTGCGTCAGAGATCCTTCAGGCGCTGCACCACGACGTCGGCAGCGCCCTCCAACGGCAGCTTCTCGGTGACCAGGCCCCGCCGGACGGTCAACTCCACCAGACCTTCTTTCAGCCCGCGGTCTCCCACCGTCAGTCGCAGCGGCACGCCGATCAGCTCCCAGTCTGCGAACATCGCGCCCGGGCGCTCGTTGCGGTCGTCGAGGATCGCGTCGAGCCCTGCCTGCGACAGCTGCTCCATCAGCTGCGTCGAGGCCGCGCGCACGGCATCCGAGCGGTCAAGCCCCATCGGGCAGATCACCACGTCGAAAGGCGCTACGCCGGCAGGCCAGATGATTCCCTTGTCGTCGTGGTTCTGCTCGATGGCGGCGCCCAGCAGCCGGGTGACGCCGATGCCGTAGCAGCCCATTTCCATCGGCTTGGCCCGACCGTCCTCGTCGATGAACGTGGCATTCATCGCCGCCGAATACTTGGTACCGAGGTAGAAGACGTGGCCGACCTCGATGCCGCGCTGGATGGCCAGCGTTCCCTTGCCGTCCGGTGACGGATCGCCGGCGACGACGTTGCGGATGTCTGCCGTCATCACTGCGCCGGGCTCGCCTTCGGCCACCGGCATCGGCAGATCGCGTCCCCAGTTCATCCCCGTCAGGTGAAAGCCCGGCTCGTTGGCGCCGCAGATGAAATCGCTCATCGCGCCGACGGTGCGGTCCACGACGATCCGCACCGGCCTGTCGAGGTTGGTCGGCCCCAGGTAGCCGGGCGGGCAACCGAAGTGCACCATGATCTCCGCCTCGGTGGCGAAGCGGAAACCGGCGAGGCCGGGCACCTTGGCGGCCTTGATTTCGTTCAGGGCGTGATCGCCGCGAACCAGCAGCAGCCAGATAGTCGGCGCAGCGCTGGTGCCGTTGGCGCTCAGCGAGCCGGTCGCGAGGACCAGCGACTTGACGGTCGACTCCAGCGGCACGCCGAGGAACGCCGCAACGTCCTCGCAGCGCTCCTTGCCCGGCGTCGAGGTCTTCCGCATCGGCTGGCGCGGCTCTGTACGCTGCGCGATCAGCGGCACCGCCTCCGCCAGTTCCACGTTGGCGGCATAGCTCGAGCCGGTGCTGTAGGCGATCGCGTCCTCGCCGGTGTCGGCGATCACCTGAAACTCGTGGCTGGCCGAGCCGCCGATGGCGCCGGTGTCCGCCGCCACCGCCCGATACGTCAGGCCGAGTCGATCGAAGATCCGGATATAGGCGTCGTACATCTGCCGGTAGCTGAGCAGCGCATCTTCCGGGTTGCGGTCGAAGGAGTAGGCGTCCTTCATCGTGAATTCACGACCGCGCATCACGCCGAAACGCGGCCGGCGCTCGTCGCGGAACTTGGTCTGGATGTGATAGAAGTTCTTCGGCATCTGCCGATAACTCTTGATGTCCTGGCGCGCGATGTCGGTGATGACTTCCTCCGACGTCGGCTGAATGATGAAATCACGATCGTGCCGATCCTTGACCCTCATCAGCTCAGGGCCATACTGCTCCCAGCGGCCCGACTCCATCCAGAGCTCCGCCGGCTGCACGACCGGCATCAGCAGCTCGATGGCGCCTGCCCGGTTCATCTCCTGCCGGATGACCGACTCGATCTTCCGGATCACCCGCAGGCCCAACGGCATATAGGTATAGATGCCGCCCGCCAGCTTCTTGATCATGCCGGCGCGCGTCATCAGCCGGTGGCTGACGATCTCGGCGTCGGCAGGCGCTTCTTTCAAGGTGGCCAGATGGAAGGCTGTGGCTTTCATAGACTCGATCGATATAATGAAATCAATTCTAGAGGATCGAGGCAGCATAGCCATGTTGGACAGGAACGGCTATCGCCCTAACGTCGGCATCATTCTGGTCAACCGTCGCAATGAGGTGTTCTGGGGCAAAAGAATCCGTGAGCATTCCTGGCAGTTTCCGCAAGGTGGCATCAAGAGAGGCGAAACGCCCGAGCAGGCCATGTACCGGGAACTCAACGAGGAGACCGGACTCTCGCCCGAACATGTCAGGATCATTGGGCGCACCCGAAACTGGCTGCGCTATGACGTGCCGGAGCGGTGGGTAAGGCGGGAGTGGCGAGGACACTATCGCGGACAGAAGCAGATCTGGTTTCTCCTGCGGATGATCGGCCACGACACCGACGTGTCGCTGCGCGCCTCCTCGCACCCCGAGTTCGACGCCTGGCGTTGGAACGACTATTGGGTGCCTCTCGAAAGCGTCATCGAGTTCAAGCGGGGCGTCTACGAGCAGGCACTGAC
>JACCRJ010000211.1 GCA_013813615.1 Lautropia sp.
GTTGCCGGGCGCCCGTGTAGCGGTGCCGCCAGCCGTCCTGGCGTCGCCGACCGGCCAGACTGCGGCCGGTTCGGCTGGCTTCGCCGCAGCCGCGCCCCCGGCGCCGGAGGGCGCCCGGATCGCTTCCTCCAGCGCCCGTATGCCGATCACGTCGCGCGCCACTTCCGTGAAGAGTTCGGCGGGGGACGACCTGCCCAGACGTGAAGCGAGTTCATCCAGCGACAACGAAGTGCGGCCCTCGCGCGCCAGCGTCTTGTCCACCCGTTCGCGGCCGGCCGCCAACTCCGCATCGTGCTGCTGGACGTTGAACCACTGCCGCACTTTCGTGCGGGCGCGGTGGCTCCGGATGTAGCCGAGCGCCGGATTCAACCAGTCCCGCGACGGGCCGGCGCTGCCGGACGCCGTGCGGCGCGCCGCCGTGATCTCGACCACCTGGCCGTTGGCAAGCGGCGTGTTCAACGGCACGATCCGGCCGTCCACCTTGGCGCCGCGGCAGCGGTGACCGAGGGCGGAGTGGACGTGGTAGGCGAAATCGACCGGGGTCGCACCGGCCGGCAGCTCGATCACCCGGCCCTGCGGCGTCATTGCGAAGATGCGGGAATCGTCGGTGGTGCGAATGTCTTCCGCCCCCAGGCGCATGCCGACGTCCTGCTGCCAGGCCAGCAGCTGGCGCAGCCAGGCCAGCCGGTCGGCCTGCTCCGGCGGGACCAAGCCGGCGCCGCCGCCGGCCTTGCCGCCTTTGCCGCCTTTGCCGCCTCGGCCGGCGCTGCCGGCGCTGCTGGCCGCTGCACCGGGCATACTCCCCTCCTTGTAGCGCCAGTGGGCAGCGACGCCGTACTCCGCCTGCTCGTGCATCTCGCGAGTCCGAATCTGCACCTCGAGCGTGTTGCCGTCGTCCGCCATGACCACGGTGTGCAGCGAACGGTAGCCGTTG
Organism: Lautropia sp.; assembly: GCA_013813615.1. GTDB lineage: Bacteria > Pseudomonadota > Gammaproteobacteria > Burkholderiales > Burkholderiaceae_E > Lautropia. Next base: position 935 of record JACCRJ010000211.1, read on the forward strand.
GGTTTGGGCTTCGCGATGTAGTCGTCGAACTCCCTCGGCTCCGGCTCCCAGCGCTGGTGCACCTCGTCCAGCGCCGCATAGCAGTCCTCCAGCGTCTCCACCAGCACCCGCACCGCTCGCAGGTCGTGCAGGCGATCGAGCGTCAGCTCCTTGCTCTGCAGCTTGTTGTGGATGCTGTACAGATGCTTGGGTCGGCCGGTGACGCTGGCGCGGATGCCGCGCTGCTTCAGCAGCGACGCCAGTTCTTCCGCGACCCCGGCCACGAAGCGTTCCCTTTGCAGCCGCCTGCTCTCCAGCTGCCGTGCCAGCGAGTGGTAGACCTCCGGCTGCGCGCACCGGAAGGCCAGGTCCTCCATCTCCCACTTGAGCCGGAACAGGCCGAGGCGGTTTGCCAGCGGCGCCAACACGCTCAGCGCCTCGATGGCCGCCAACTGCGCCGCAGCCTCGCCCGCCAGTCCCTGCGCCACCAGCTGCCGCAGGGTCTGCAGCCCGGAGGCGAGGCGCACCATGACAACCCGGACATCCCTGGCCATCGCCATCGTCATCCGGCGCAGGGTCTCCGCCTGGTGGCGTCCAGCCTGCAGCGAGTCGTCCGCCGGGCCGAGGGACAGCGCCAGCAGCCGGGTCGAACTGTCCAGCAGGCCGCCGAGGAAAGGCGCGAAGTCGGCGCCGGCCAGTTCCGCCAGTGCAGCCTCATCCGGCACCGGCTGGCTGCACGCCAGTATCCCGACCAGCCGGCTCACGAGATCTGCCCCTTGCGCCTGCAGAATCGAATCGATGCCGCGGCCGTGGCGGCCTGCGGGCTCGCCGGTCAACCGCGTCCAGGGCAGGGGCTCACCGCCGTGTTCGTCCAGCCGGCGCAGGGCTGCCTGCAGCACGGCGGGGTCGAGGCCCGGTCCGCCGGGCTCCTGCGCGGAATCCGGCGACCCGAAAAGGCTGGGATCTGCTGCAGCCATGTGCCTGGCGCTGCTCCATGACGCGATCGGACGGTGGCTTGCCGCTGGTGGCGCCGTCGATCGCGTCCGGCTGCCGCCCGTCAACCTCGTCATTGTAGAAGGTCGACGTTGATGATCTAAGCAGCTTCGTGCGGAATGTCCTCTGGAAAAGTCCGCGCCACTGCTGCAATACGGCCATGGGAGCCACACCTTTTGCACTTGCGACCACAATGCGCGTAATCATTGTCGAACTCACCCCAAGCCGCTCGATCGGTCTGGGCCCTTCACTTGTCGATCAGGACGTCGCCTCGGTCAAGGGCATGGACGCCGCGATCGAGATGCTGCGCACCAGCGAGCCGGAAGTCATCGTCCTGGACGTCGGCACCGAATCGGGTCCGCACCTGGTGCCGACGCCGGCCGAGGCCTACCAGCGCCTCGCCGACGCGGCCTGCAGCGCGCGCATCATCGTCGTCGGCGCGGGCGACGAGCTCCTCGTCCAGGAGATGCTCAGGCAGGGGGCTTTCGACTTCCTGACCTTCCCCGACGAACTCGACGCGCTCGCCTATGCGGTCCGGCGGGCGACGCGGGTGGCGCAACTCGAGCGGCGAACCACCAGCACCGGCGGCCGCCGCAGGCTGGCCGAAGTCGTCCCGGGACTCATGTCCGGCGACCCGACGATGCGACGAGTCGCCCGGCGCTGCGAGCGACTGGTCGGCCACCCGACCCGGGTACTGCTGCAGGGCGAACCGGGCACCGGCCGCAAGACATTGGCACGGATGCTGTCGCAAACCCGGCGCGGGCATGCGTCGCAAGCTGCCGCAGCGTCCGGCGGCCTGGGCAGCGACATTCTAGGCGGCGGGCTCGGGTTGTTGCCGCCGATCCTCTCCTGCAGCGCCAGCACCCGCATCAGCGACATCAACGACCTCTTCGACAAGGTGCGCAGCACCACGCCGGTGATGTCGGGACCTTCGACGCTCGGCCCGCTGGTCATTCTCGATTCGATCGACGAACTGAGCCCGGACACCCAGGCCGCGCTGCTGCGCCGGCTGGTGGAAGCGGAAACCATCTGGCGCGACCGCACCGCCCTGCCGCGCACCATCAGCGTCGCCACCGAGAACCTCGGCAGCCGCATCGCGGAGGGATTCTTTCGCCGTGACCTTTACGACCGGCTCGCCGAGGTCCACCTCTGCCTGCCCTCCCTGCGCAACCGCAGCGACGACTGCGTGGAACTCGCCGACTGGTTCCTGCAGAAGTTCCAGCAATCGCTCGGCCGCCATCGGCTGCGTCTTTCCGACGAAGCCATCGACGCGATCCGCGACCACGACTGGCCAGGCAACGTCGCCGAACTCAGCAACGCGGTCAAGCAGGCGGTCATCACCGCGGAAGGACCGAGCATCAGGGCCAGCGACCTGGGCCTGACCTCCAGCAACACCACCCGCCTCGTCAGCCTGCGGCAGGCTCGCGAAGATGCGGAACGCGACGTGGTCCAGCGCGCGCTCAAGCGGGTCAACGGCAACATTGCGCGGGCATCGGAAATGCTCGGTATCAGCCGGCCGACGCTGTATGATCTATTGAACAAGCTGGGGATGCGGTAGGCGCCCGCCGATCCACTGGATAGGGTTCTCCTGCAGGAGACTTCCCCTTCGATCCCGGATGTCGGAATTGTTCCCGGTTCTTGTCCGGTTCTTGTCCGGTTCCTTGTCAATTCTTGTCGTTACACCATTGCTTACGCGAACCTGTCGCGATGATCGCCTGCGATCTGCTTCAATCAGGAACTGGTCCAAGAGGATGAACAATTGTCCGTAGCACGCCCCCCCATCGACCTGATCCTGCCGGCGCCATCACGCCAGGAAGGCGCACACGTCGATGCCAGGAGCGCAGTGCTGTCGGCAGCCGCGGCGACGTTCGCCGTGGTACTCCTCAGCCTTTCGCCTGCCGTGGCGGTCGCGCAGATCGGCGGCCCGATCGGCGCGCCCACCGGCGTGCCCAACGGCCTGCCTTCGGGCGTCGCAGGCTACAGC
>JACCRJ010000216.1 GCA_013813615.1 Lautropia sp.
GTACAAGCTCACCACCACGCCGCCGGCCAAATCGCTCGAAGACCCGCTCTACTATGCTTCCCTCTTCGGCGGGTTCGAGGACGCCAACGGCAACAAGAAGCCCGACGCAGCAACCACGGTGGCAGGCGTGAAGAAAGCCTCCGAGTACGACAAGCGCGACAACTACAGCGGTGCCGACGTACCCGACGGAATTCCGGACAACTACTTCAGAGTCGACAACCCTCTCGGCCTCGAACAGGGCCTCGAACGGACTTTCCAGCTGATCTCGGAGCAGTCGTCGCAGTCGGCACTGCAGGCATCCTCCACACGGATCTCGGCAGACAGCGTGGTGTACCAGGCCAAGTTCAACAGCGGGGACTGGTCAGGCAGTCTCGAGGCGCTGCCGATCACCACCGGCGGCGCGATCGGCGTGCCCCTGTGGAATGCAGCGACAGCAACGCTCAACGCCGGCGCGGTGGATCATGCAAACCGTGTCGTCTATACGCTGCGGTCGGACAGCCGGGCCGCCATCCCGTTCCGGTTCAGCAGTCTCGCGCCGGCCCAGCAGGCGGAACTGGATAAACTCCCTGGCGGCAGCAACGATGGCCGAGGCGCAGACCGCGTCGGTTACATCCGTGGCGACAATTCGCAGGAAGGGTCCGGCACCTCGCAGTTCCGCCGCCGGGTGTCCACCATCCTGGGCGATATCGTGAATTCCACCCCCGCCTACGTCGGCAAGCCCAGGGCGGGCATCGGCAGTGCTTCTTACATGTCGTTCATCAGCGCCAACAGCAGCCGCCAGCCGATGATCTATGTCGGCGCCAACGACGGCATGCTGCATGGGTTCTCCGCAACCGACGGCAAGGAGGTCTTCGCTTACGTGCCCACGCCGGTGATCAGCCGGCTCAACCAGCTGCCGATGCAGAACTACCAGCACCGATACTTCGTCGACGGCCAGCTGACGACGCAGGATATCGAGCTCGCCGGCAGCTGGCGCACCTACCTCGTGGGAGGCCTCGGCAACGGCGGCCAAGGTGTCTTCGCCCTCGATGTCACCAATCCTGCGAGCGCAAGCGACGGAACGGCAGCCCAGATCGCAAAATGGGAATTCACCGACGCCGACGACGCGCGCATGAGCCACCTGCTCAGCAGCCCGATCATCCGCAAGTCCAACTCGGGCGAGTGGTATGCGGTCTTCGGCTCCGGCTACAACGCCGGCCATCCCGACGGCAGCTTCAACGCAGACGGGATCGCCGCCATCTTCATGCTGAAAATGAGCGGCCCGAGCGGTCCGAACGGCGCATGGCAGAAGGATGTCGACTACATTCGTATCGACCTGCCGGCCGGCACTGCAGCCGTGCCGAACGGCGTCGGCGGCGTCGCCAGCTTCGACAAGAACGGCGATGGCACCTCGGACCTGCTCTATGCAGGCGATCTCCTGGGCAACCTCTGGAGCATCGACGTAAGCAGTGTCACGCCGGGCAGTTGGGACGACCTGGGCAACCAGCGCAAGCTGTTCCGCGCCGTCGGGCCGGACGGTTTGCTACAGGCCATCACTGCACCGCCCACCCTCGCTGTGGGGCCGAACTACACCGGGGCCATGGCGGTGTTCGGCACCGGCAGGCTGCTGGAGCCGGCTGACCTCAAGCCACTCCCGGCCTACCCGCAGAACACGCTTTACGGCGTCTGGGACAAGCAGGACGGCAGCGCAACGCTCCTGGACCGCAGCAAACTGATGGAGCAGAAGGAACTGGCCAGGGAGGCGAATTCCGCCTACGCAGCCGCCAATCCGGAGGTCGCCAACATCGACTTCTCGCTGATCTCCTCCTATGTGCCGAACTACACCACGACCAGCCGGACCAACGTCCTCTACGGCAACACCGATCCGTTCGCCACCGGCCCGACCGCCAGCACCCCGTCGCAATACGGCTGGTTCCTGGACGAGCCCGGCGGCACGATCACCGGCGAACGAAGCATCTACCGTCCGGAACTGGTCGGGCCGTTCTCGGTTTTCGTCAACGCTATCCCGTCATCCGGCGCCTGCGAAGGCGGCGGCTCGGAGGCCCAGTACGTGCTCGAGACCCTGACCGGCGGACGGTCCAGCTTCGGCGGCTTCGACCGCGATGCCAGCGGTTCCATTCAGACGCAATCCGGAAGCCTCCTCGGCGACCAGTCCAAGTTCAGCCAGCCGACGCCGGCCGGCAAGCCGCCCGCCTACTTCTTCGCCAGCCGCAGGGAGACCACCGGCGGCTTCGGCCAGATGACCATCATGGCCGACGCGATGACCTCTGCCAGCGGTGGCGGCGCCTGTGCCGGCGCGGGGCTCGCGCCGATCGGCGCGCAGAGCTTCTCGTCCGGACTGATCGGCACGCAGCGCCTGCCCGGCGGATGCATCGGCCGGGTGCAGTGGCGCGAAGTGATCAACCATTGAGCCCGGCTGCAGCCAGGCGGAACAGGAACAGGAACATGACATCGACCCGCCCCGCGCAACCGGCACACTCGCCGCGGACTGCGCATTCCGGCTTCACCCTGGTGGAGATGATGATCGTCTGCGGCGTGATCGCGCTGCTGGCGGCGATCGCCTACCCGTCCTATAGCGCGCAGATCCTCAAGTCGCAGCAGATGGAAGGCAAGGCCGCGTTGATGCGGGCCGCGCAGCTGCTCGAGCGCAGCTTCACGCAGAACGGCGCCTACCCGTCGGGCGCCGACTCCCTGGTTACCCTCTACGGCGCCGCCGCGGGTACCCCCCTTTTCTCGAATGCCGACAATCCGCTCTCGGCGACAATGGGCAAATTCCAGATCGACTATGTGCCTGCAGCTGGCGCCGCGCCGGTGGAGTACGTCCTGCGGGCAACGCCCCAGACTACCGCGATCAGCGACAGCGACTGCCCGACATTCGGCATCGATTCGCGCGGCCGCCGCCTGGTCTCGGACGCGGTTCCTGCCGCATCCAGCCGCTGCTGGCGCTAAGGCGCTGAGGCGCTGAGCCGCCAGGGCGCTGGCGCTGGGCGCTGACCCGCAGGGCGCGCCTCAGGCGAGCCCTCTCGGCAGCGGAAACGCCACCGTCTCGGTGACGCCCTCCAACGTCCGGACGCCCTTGACGCCCAGGCTTCGCAGGCGCTCCACCAGCTCCTGAACCAGAACTTCCGGCGCCGAGGCGCCCGCGCTGATGCCGATGCGCCGCTTGCCGGCCAGCCACTCGGGCTGGAGTTCCGACGCCGAGCCGATGAGCCGCGACGGGCAGCCGTACTTCTGCGCGACCTCCCGCAACCGGTTGCTGTTGGAACTCGACGGACTGCCGACGATCAACACCAGGTCGCACTGCGGCGCCATGAATTTCACCGCGTCCTGCCGATTCTGCGTCGCATAGCAGATGTCCTGCTTCTTCGGCTCGGCAATCGTCGGAAACCGCTCCTTGAGGGCACCGATGATCATGGCGCAGTCGTCCACCGAGAGCGTCGTCTGGCTCACGTAGGCCAGCCTGGTCCCCTCGGGAATATCGAGCGCCGCCACGTCGGCCACTGTCTCCACCAGGTGGATGCCGCCATCGGACTGGCCCATCGTCCCTTCCACCTCCGGATGGCCCGCATGGCCGATCATGACGATCTGGCAGCCCTGCTCGCGCATCTTCGCCACCTCCACATGCACCTTGGTCACCAGCGGGCAAGTGGCGTCGAAGATCCGCAGACCGCGCTGGCGGGCCTCGTCGCGCACCTCGCGGCTGACGCCGTGAGCGGAGAAGATCACCGTCGAGGCGTCCGGGATTTCGGACAACTCGTCGACGAAGACGGCGCCCTTGCCGCGCAGGTCCGCCACCACATGGTCGTTGTGGACGATCTCGTGCCGCACGTAGATGGGAGCGCCGTGGATCTTCAACGCCCGCTCGACGATCTCGATGGCGCGGTCGACGCCGGCACAAAATCCGCGCGGCTGCGCGAGAAGGGCCTCCATCGGGGCGTCACTCCTTTCCCGACTGATTTCAGAGGATTCCAAGGATCCTGACCTCGAAGCGGATCCGCTGCCCGGCCAGCGGATGGTTGAAATCGAATACCGCACCGTGTTCGTCGATCTCCTTCAGCACGCCGGCGAAGCGATCGCCGTTCGGCCCGGGAAATTCCAGCAGATCGCCGGGGACGTAGCGGACGCCGGGTTCGCTGTTGGCCGACAGCATGCTCCGGGATACCCGTTGCACGAGATCCGGATTGCGCACGCCGAAGGCCTCTGCCGGCTCCAGATTGAAGACCCTGTCAGTTCCCTCCCCCAGGCCCTGCAGCCGGCTCTCCAGCGCCTCGGCCATCTGTCCGATACCCAACTGCAGCGTCGCCGGTTTACCTTCTAAGGTATTGATGACATCCGCCCCGGTATCGGCCATCGACAGCCGGTAGTGCAGCGTCAGGTGTGAATCCGGTCTGACGCGGGCTGCACCACCGGCGCCGCCCGGCTTGGCTGTGGGGGAGTCGGCCAGACGGGCAGGCCCGGGCGGGAACCCGTTGGTCAAGGCAGGGGGCAAGTCGGTGGACAAGGCAGTGCGCAATGCAAGCAAAGGATTCAGACGAAGGATGGAACCAAGGGTGGAACCAAGGTAGGAAACGGCGGCTGGCAGCAGAGGTTGCAGGGCAAGTCGCCAAGCGTGAGCAACAGGAGAGATTGTATTGGACCGGCCGCCGCTTTGCGTTTCATCGGACATTCGGGATGCGGCTATCCCTGGTGCCGGCGATGCCCGCCTCGGAAATGCCTGCATCCCGCCGCTGCAGAGCTTGGCGCGGAGCCTGCCGCAGGTGCGGGACCCGGACTGCAGCGGCATCAGGTCGTGGCCGGCGCAGGAACGCCCGAGAGAGCGGATGCTTTCCAAAGGGCCGGCTGCGCTTTCCAACACCGAGCTGCTGGCCCTGCTGCTGCGCTCCGGCAACCGCGGCGCATCCGCCGTCGACCTTGCCCGGCAGTTGCTGCAGGCCCACGGCGCCCTGAGCGGCCTGCTGGCCAGCTCGGCGCAACGGATGGCCCGCCTGCCGGGGCTTGGACCGGCCAAAGCGGCCAGCCTCCTGGCCGTCATGGAACTGGCACGGCGCGCGCAGATGGAAAAGCTGGAGAGCAAAGCTCTGCTGGGCCGGCCTCAGGCGGTCAAGGACTACTTGTGCCTGCTGCTGCAGGGCCGTGCCCAGGAGGTATTTGTCGTCCTGTTCCTGGACAGCCAGAACCGCCTCATCCTGGCAGACGAACTTTTCCACGGCACCTTGAACCAGACGGCGGTCTATCCCAGGGAGGTGGTGCGCCGGGCGCTGGAGATCAATGCCGCCGCCGTCATCCTCGCCCACAACCATCCGTCGGGCGTCGCCGAACCCAGCCAGGCGGACAGAATCCTGACAGACACCCTCCGCGCTGCCCTACGGCACCTGGACATGCCCGTCCTAGACCACATCATCGTAGCCGGCCAGACCAGCTACTCGTTTGCGGAGCACGGCCACCTTTGACCCCAGGTTTGCGCGAGGCCTCGTCACGAGCGCAGACTGCGTCCAAGGCCCCGCGCATTCCAGAGCGCCTGGCAAGGAAGAAACCGTCACTGCAGCGCTCCAAGCACGCTCAGGGACGAAAGCTCGCCATCGAGATGCTCGGTGGCGCAGTGACTCGCGGCATGAAGGA
>JACCRJ010000229.1 GCA_013813615.1 Lautropia sp.
CGACCTTCGGGTTATGAGCCCGACGAGCTGCCAGACTGCTCCACCCCGCAGGCGAAGTATAACGGCCGCCTTGCTGCGCCGCAAATCAGAGTCGCCCAGGAGCCTGTCGTGGTTGGGCAAGGGGCGCGCAGGCTCCTACACTATCGCCAGAGACGCGATACAGCCCGCTGCCCCCGGTAGCGGACCGACTCACCACACGCGGGAGACATCATGGCCATCACCGACTCGGAGCCGCTGCAGATCGGGCAGCAAGGCAGGCAGCTTCATGTCGACACCCTCGAGTCGACGCCGTGGCAGCCGGACGGACTGCTGCCCGGAAACGCCTATCGCGAGCTTGCGGTCGGCGCCGCAACCAGCGGCAAGGTGGGGCTTCGGCACCTGCTGTCGACCGCGCCCTTCGAGAAGGAAACGGGCTGGCACTGGCATGACATGGATGTCCACGCAGTGTTCGTCATCCGCGGTCACATCACCTTCCGCTTCCAGGGCGCGCCCGGCGAGCAGGTGGTGCGGGCCGGTGAATGCATCACCCAGCCGGCGGGGGTGCCGCACAACGTCATCGACCGCTCGAGCGACCTGGAACTGCTGGAACTGACGCTGCCGCAGCGCTTCTCCACCTCCGAGCCTGCCGGGCAGGACGGCCGCTGAAGCGGCAGCGCCGGACGGTCTTCGCAGATGGCGTACATTCCACAGTCATGAAGTTCTGCCCCAACTGCGCAAGCCCGGTGACGCTCACCGTGCCGCCAGCCGACAACCGGCCTCGATATGTCTGCCCTGCCTGCAGCGCCATCCACTACCAGAACCCCCGGATCGTCACCGGCACCGTCTGCACGTGGGGAGAGCGGATCCTGCTGTGCAGGCGGGCGATCGAGCCGCGCTACGGCCACTGGACGTTGCCCGCGGGCTTCATGGAAATCGGCGAGACGGTCGGCGCCGGCGCCATCCGGGAAACCATCGAAGAGGCCGGCGCCAGGATCGAGTTGCAGGACCTGTACTCGATGATCGACGTCGTGCACGCCGAGCAGGTCCACGTCTTCTACCGCGCGCGCATGCTCGGCCCCGAGCTCGATCCGGGGCCGGAGAGCCTCGAAGCGAGGTTGTTCGACGAGCAGGATATCCCGTGGGACGAACTCGCCTTCAAGACCGTCATCAGCACCCTGCGATGGTTCGTCGCGGACCGCAGGGAAGGCCACTTCGGCCTGCACACCGACTCGATCGTCCACCAGCCGAAAGCTGGGAAGCTGTCTCCAAGGAGCTGAGCCGCGATGCAACGACGACGATTCATGGGCGCCTGCTCGGGCGCCCTGCTCTGCTCTTCAGGAACACAGGCCGCCACGGCATCCGGTGGCGAACGCAGGCATTACGAACGCGTGCGTCTGACGGACGCAACCGGGGCGCCGCTGCGGGCTTCGCAGGTGCCGGCGCGGCGCAACCTGGTGTTCTCCTACCCGTACGTGTCGACGCCCGCGTTTCTGCTGAACCTGGCGCGGCAGGCCGCGCCCAGGCAGGAACTTGCCGACAGCAGCGGCAACCGGTACGAATGGCCCGGTGGCGTCGGCCCCGCCCGCACCATCGTCGCCTTTGCCGCCATCTGCGCGCACCGGTTGGCCTATCCGGCGCGGGAGATCAGCTTCATCAGCTACCGCGAAAAAGCCGGTGGTGCCAACCAGCGCGGCGACGTGATCCATTGCTGCGCCGAACACAGCCAGTACGACCCGGCCGCCGGTGCCCGGGTGCTGGCGGGGCCGGCGCCCCAGCCGCTCACCGCGATCCTGCTGGAGTACGACCCGAAGGACGATTCGCTCACCGCGACCGGCACGCTCGGCGGCGAGGTGTACGACGCCTTCTTCGCCAAGTACGAATTCAAGCTGACCCTGGAGCACGCCGGCCGCCAGCGGGATCTGGTCGCCGGCCAGACGCGGGTGCTGCCGATCGAGCAGGTTTGCCGTCAGCAGGTCCAATGTTGACCTGGATCGAACCGAACCAGCCCCTGCCACCCCCTGAAAGCGCCCTCACCGAACCCGCCGGCCTGGTTGCAGCCGGCCGGGACCTGTCGGCGAAGCGCCTGCTGGAAGCCTACAGCCAGGGCATCTTCCCGTGGTACTCGGAGGGCCAGCCGGTCCTGTGGTGGTCTCCGGATCCGCGGATGGTGGTCTTCATCGACGAGTTCGAGCCCAGCCGGTCGCTGCGCAAGACGCTGCGGCGGATCGGCCTCACCAGCAACTGGTCGGTGACTCTCGACCAGGCGTTCGTCCAGGTGATGCAGGGCTGCGCCGCGCCCCGCAGCGGCCAGGACGGCACCTGGATCACCCGCGACATCATCAAGGCCTACCACGCCCTTCATCAGGCAGGAAACGCGCATTCGGTGGAAGTGTGGTCGCAAGGCCAACTGGTCGGCGGCCTCTACGGCGTCTCGATCGGCCGCATGTTCTTCGGCGAATCGATGTTTGCGCGGGTGAGCGAAGCGTCCAAATGCGCCTACGCGGCGCTCATCGCCATGCTCCGACGGCTGGGTTTCAGCATGGTAGACTGCCAGCAGTCAACCGGGCATCTGGCTTCGCTCGGCGCGCGTGAAATTTCGCGCAGGGAGTTCCTCGCCCAGGTGCGTCGGATGACAGCATTGCCGGGTCCGCAATGGCGAGAGGTGAGCATCGATTGGCCCCCGAACACGGTCAATTGAGCATCGTCATTTGAGCAGAATCAGTTGAGCAGCATCAGTTGAGAATGGTCAGTTGATCACTCGTCGATACCTGTGACACACCTCAAGGAATTGCCTTTTTCGGCGCTGCAGTTCTATTCCACAGCGCCCTACCCTTGCAGTTACCTTTCCGGCCATCAGGCGCGTTCGCAGGTAGCCACTCCGAACCACCTGATCAACGCCGATGTCTACAGCGAACTGGTGCGGGCCGGCTTCCGGCGCAGCGGCATCTTCACCTACCGGCCGCATTGCGACGGCTGCCGGGCCTGCGTGCCGGTGCGGATACCGGCGCAGGAACTGATCCTGACCCGCAGCCAGCGGCGGGCGAAGCGCACCCATTCCGACCTGAGAACGGTGGTTGCCCGCCTCACGCTGGTGGCCGAGCACTACGAGCTCTACCTGCGTTACCAGTCCACCCGGCATGCCGGCGGCGGCATGGACCAGGACAGCCGCGAGCAGTACGCACAGTTCCTGCTGCAGAGCAAGGTCAACACCCGGCTGGTGGAGTTCCGCGCGCCGGGGGGCGAACTGCGCATGGTGTCCATCATCGACATCCTGGACGACGGCCTGTCGTCGGTCTACACCTTCTTCGACCCGGATGTTCCACAGGCCAGCTTCGGCACCTACAACATCCTCTGGCAGATCGAGCAGTGCCGCCTGCTGGACCTGCGCTATCTCTACCTGGGCTACTGGATCGAGAAGTGTCCCAGCATGTCCTACAAGTCACGGTTCCACCCGGTCGAGCAACTGATCAACGGCCAGTGGGTCAGGCAGCCCGGCTAGGTTACGCGCTCGCGCGCCCGGCGCTGTTCGCGCTGGATGCGGAGCGCGCACATGCGCTGACCCTTTGCGCCATCGACTGCGTCGCCGCTACGCCGCTGCTGGGCACGCTCGCCGGCACTGTGCTCGCGGGACGAGCCGTCGCCGATCCGGTCGAGCTGATGGGGCTGCAGTTTCCCAACCGCGTCGGCCTCGCTGCCGGACTCGACAAGGACGCCCGGCACATCGACGGCCTCGCTGCGATCGGCTTCGGGTTCCTCGAACTCGGCACGGTGACGCCGCTGCCGCAACCCGGCAACCCGAAGCC
>JACCRJ010000257.1 GCA_013813615.1 Lautropia sp.
ATCGTGGTCGGTGCGCTTCTGGCGGCTTCCACCGGTGTCGTCGGCGCTACCGTAGTCACCATGGGGCTGATAAGCCTGCCGGCGATGTTGCGGGCGGGCTATGACCCCAAGCTCGCCTGCGGCGTGATCTGCGCCTCCGGCACGCTGGGCCAGATCGTGCCGCCGTCCACGGTCCTGATCTTCATGGGCGACATGCTGGGCGGCATCAACGCCCAGGTCCAGATGGCCAAGGGCAACTTCGCTCCTTCGCCGGTGTCGGTGGGCGACCTGTTCGTCGGCGCACTGCTGCCGAGCATGGTGCTGATCCTCCTGTACATGCTCTACATGATCTACAAGGCGATCTTCGATGCGAAGAGCTGCCCGGCAGCACCCGGCACCGCGGCAGAGCGGGCGGCGCTGTTCGGTGAAATCTTCACCGCGCTGCTTCCGCCGCTGCTGCTCATCGTCGCGGTCCTGGGGTCGATCCTCGCCGGCTTCGCCACCCCGACCGAGGCCGCGTCCGTCGGGGCTGTCGCGGCGATGATCCTGGTCGTCTTCAAGGGCCTCTTCACCTTCGACATGGTTCGCCAGGCTTCCTTGTCCACCGCGTCGATCACGTCGATGGTGTTCGTGCTGCTGCTCGGCGCCGCCGTGTTCTCCATCGTGTTCCGCATGCTGGGCGGCGACGACCTGGTTCACGAGATCCTGTCGAGCCTGCCGGGCGGCGCCATGGGCGCCCTGATCGTGGTAATGGCGGTGATGTTCGTGTTGGGCTTCATCCTCGACACCTTCGAAATCATCTTCATCATCATCCCGATCACCGCGCCGGTGCTGCTCAACCTCGGGATCGACCCGGTATGGCTCGGCGTACTGGTGGGCGTCAACCTGCAGACCAGCTTCATGACCCCGCCGTTCGGCTTTTCGCTGTTCTACCTGCGCGGCGTCGCGCCGAACTCCATTTCCACCGGCACCATCTACAAGGGCATCGTTCCCTTCGTCGCGCTCCAGCTAGTCGCAATAGCGATCCTGCTGATCTTCCCGGAACTGGCCACCTGGCTGCCGCGCTGGGTCTTCGGCTGACGCCACTCATCCCTGCGCAGGCCTAAGTGCCGGCGCGGGCTGGCCAGACTTGCTTCTGCTACGCTTACGCCTCCCGAAATCGCCGGAGTTCACTTGAGTCGCCCCCCGTCACGTCTGACCGACCGCCTTGCCCGCCTGAGCCCGGCCAGCCTGCGCGAGCTGCAGCGGGGCATGGAGAAGGAAGGGCTGCGGGTGAAGGGGGACGGCGCGCTGGCCATGTCGCCGCACCCGGCCGGCCTCGGTTCGGCCCTGATGCATCCGGCCATCACCACCGACTTCAGCGAAAGCCAGCTCGAGCTGATCACCGGCGTCCACGCAAACATCGCTGCCAGCCTCCATGAGCTGACCGAAATCCACCAAGTCGCCTACGGGCAGATCGGCGAGGAAATCATCTGGTGCACCAGCATGCCCTGCTGCCTGCCGGCGGACGAGGGCATTCCGATCGGTCAGTACGGGACGTCCAACATCGGCCGCATCAAGACCGTCTACCGGACCGGACTGAAGCACCGCTACGGCAGCCGCATGCAGACCATTTCAGGTCTGCATTACAACTTCTCGATGCCGCCCGCTGCGTGGGCGGAGCTGCAGGCGGCGGACGGGCAGGCGGGCCGCTTCGCCGATCACCGCAACGAAAGCTACTTCTCGCTGATCCGCAACTTCCGGCGTGACTCCTGGTTGTTGCTCTACCTGTTCGGCGCTTCGCCGGTCGTCTGCCGCTCCTTCGTAGACGGAGCGGACCACCGGTTGCAGGCGCTCAGCGACAGCACCATGTATCTGCCGCATGCGACGTCCCTGCGCATGGGGCCGCTCGGCTACCAGAGCAATGCCCAGTCGAGCCTCGGCGTCAGCTACAACTGCCTGGGCAGCTACGCGGATTCCCTGCGGGAGGCGCTGACGACGCCCTATCCCGCCTACGAGCAGATCGGGTTACGCGACGCATCCGGGCAGTACCGCCAGCTGAGCACGACGCTGCTGCAGATCGAGAACGAGTTCTACGGCACGATCCGGCCGAAGCAGCCGGCCCGGCCCGGCGAGCGTCCGTTGCGCGCCTTGGCCGAACGGGGCGTCGAGTACGTGGAAGTCCGGCTGATGGATCTGGACCCCTTCAGTCCGATCGGGATCACCGCCGAGACGATCCGCTTTCTCGATATTTTCCTGTTGCATTGCCTGCTGCAGCAAAGCAGGCCGGATACGCCTGAAACCATCGCCATCCTGTCCCGCAACCGCCATGTCGTCGCGCAGCGCGGCCGCGAGCCAGGCCTGCAACTGGAGAAGGACGACGGCAGGCGCGTCCGCCTGCTGCAATGGGGCCAGGAGCTCCTGACGCAGTGCGCGCCAATCGCGGCCGCCCTGGACGCCGCCCATGGGGGCGATGCCTACGCGCTGGCGCTGGCAGTCGCAACGCACCGCCTGGCAGATCCGGCTCTCACTCCTTCCGCGCAGGTTCTCGAGCGCGTCCGGCAATCGCGCAACCGCTCCTGCGTCGGCTTCGCCCTGCAGGAGTCCCTGCGGCATCGGCAGGCCCTGCTCGACCAGCGGCTGCCCGACGACGTCGCGTCCCGCTATGCCCGAATGGCGGCCGAGTCGCTTGCCGCCCAGCGTGCAGCGGAGTCGGGCGACCGTCTGCACTTCGAGGAATATCGCCAGCGGTACCTGTCCCAACCGCTGGTCGAGGATGACCGCGTCATTGACCGCGAGGCCGGCTAGTAAAGCGGGATGAACGAAGTCGATGCACGAAGTCGATGCCCGCAACGCGCTCCTCATCCGGGCGTTCGAGACCGCGCCGGCAACGTCTCACTGGGACGAAGACGACAAGCAATGGGCCAGCCGCAGCGCGGCCCAGATCGAAGGCGAGAAGGCCAGCGCCGAGGCCTTCGTGTCGCGCCGCGCCGGCCTGGCGGTGGAGCGACTGTCAAGCCGGGCGCCGGCCGTAGGCCACATCCTGGCAGCGGTGAGCTGGAGACCGTGGGTCGGCGTGCTGGCCGTCCTGGCAGGACTGCTCGCGGGGCTTCTGCTCGACGCGTTCAGCGCCGACAAGCGGATCAACATCCTGTCGCCGCCGATCCTCGCCATCCTGCTGTGGAACCTCGGCGCCTACCTGCTGCTTTCCGCGCGGGC
>JACCRJ010000290.1 GCA_013813615.1 Lautropia sp.
CCTGTACCTCGCATCGCAGGTCTACGCCGGCCTCGACGGTATCGGCCGGGCGTTGCCGGCGCCGCGGGCCACCGACGCACCCTATGCCGACAGCCACGAGCGCCTGCCAACCGGCCTGGAGGAGGCACTAGCCGCGCTGGAGAGCGATCCGGTGCTGTGCGCCGCTTTCGGCGAGTCCTTCATCCGCTACTTCACCCGTATCAAACGGTGCGAACTCGTTCGATATGACGCCGCGCAGGACAAGCTCGACTTCCAGCGCCGCAAGTACTTCAGCCGCATCTGATGCCCCCCTATGCCGCCGCGCTGCGGGCGGCCACCGGCAGGCCCGTCTATGACATCTATTCCATGATCACCTGGCTTCACGCGGGGCTGCGCCCGCGGGCCTTTGGAGACAGCCGATGAAAAGCCGCATGCTGCCGCCGAGGCAGGACATCGCCCTCTGCTTTGCACACCCCGCCTACCGGATGGCCGAACGTTTCTCGCGCCGCGACACCGGCATCCGTCACTTCGAGGTGCGCAACCCCGCAGATCTGCAGGCGCGGATCGCGGAGGCAGACGTGCTGGTCGTCTCCGGCCTCTGGCGCAACGACCTGGTTGCCGCGGGCCCCGCCTGGCGTTCATCCAGTCGATCAACGCCGGCACCGACCAGTACGACAAGGCCGCCCTGCAGGCTGCCGGTGTCCGGCTGGCGAGCGCACAGGGGTCGAACGAGCGCGCGGTGGCGGAGCATGCGCTCGCCCTGGTCCTGGCGCTGGCCCGCAAGCTGCCGATGGCGCGCGATAACCAGATCGCGCACAAGTGGCGCGGGCTCATCTCGGAAATCGCGCAGCGGGAGGACGAGCTCGGCGGCAAGACGCTGGTCATCGTCGGCTTCGGCCGCATCGGCTCGCGGCTCGCCACGCTGGCGCGCGCCTTCGACATGCGTGTCATCGGCGTCAAGCGGGACGCGTCCCGCGGCGGCGAAGCGGCCGACGCGGTGGTGCCGCAGGACCGCCTGCTCGAAGTGCTTCCCGAAGCGGACTTCGTCGCATTGACCTGCCCGCTGACGTCAGAGACCGAGAACCTCTTCGGCGCCGAAGCCTTTGCTGCGATGAAGCCATCAGCATGCCTGGTCAACGTCGCCCGCGGCGCCGTCGTCGACGAACAGGCACTGCAGTCGGCGCTGGCGCAGAAGCGGATTGCCGGCGCCGCAGTCGACTGTGTGCGCGAAGAACCGCTGCCGCCGACCTCGCCGCTGTGGACGGTGGACGATCTGCTGATCACGCCCCATGCGGCAGGTGAGACCCGCAAGTACGAAGACAACGTCATCGACCTTCTGATGGACAACCTCGAGCGCCAATGGCGCAACGAGACTTCGCTCAGGAACGGGATCGTCGGCTGACCGGTTCCCTACGCGGGGTCTCCCGCTCAGGCGGCAGCGGGCTGGCGGTTCGAGCCGATCCAGCACGCGTCACTGAAATGGACGACTGAGGAACCTGGAGCCCGCCAGGCCGAACCGCCACGGCCTTTGCGCAGCCTTGCTGATGCCGATCCTCGGACCCGCCAGCAGGGATGCCGCCACTGCGGCGGGAACCAGCTGAAACGGCGGTTCGTCCACGCGCATGCCGTCGTGCTGCCGGCCGATGCCAAGCGCCTGGCCGACCCGACCCGGCCCCGCGCAGAGCAGCCGTGGATCCTGTGCGCCCGGTCCGTCGAGGCCCCGGCGCTGCCGCATCCGGTCGATGCCAGCGGTCGGCTCGAGTGCCCGGATCAGCACGCCGGCGCCGTGGCCGGCTTCCCGGCAGACCAGGTTCAGGCACCAGTGGATGCCGTAGGAGCGATAGACGTAGACGCGCCCGGGCGGGCCGAACATCGACGCATTGCGCGCCGTGGGGCCGCTGAAGCTGTGCGACGCGGGATCTTCGCGATCGTAGGCTTCGGTCTCGACGATGCGCCCGCCGACGCCATCCAGCAGCAGCGTGGCCCC
This sequence comes from Lautropia sp., assembly GCA_013813615.1. Taxonomy (GTDB): domain Bacteria; phylum Pseudomonadota; class Gammaproteobacteria; order Burkholderiales; family Burkholderiaceae_E; genus Lautropia. The sequence goes on from JACCRJ010000290.1 coordinate 1,967, forward strand.
GATCAGCTGGCGCGCCACCTCCTCGGACGGCGCCAGAAAATCCAGCACCGTCACTGCGGCAGCGTCTGGGGCGATGCCGCCGCGTTGCGCCGTGCCGCCAGGTCCACGAAAAATTCCATGCTCTTCGGATTCGCCAACCGTGCTGCCTCAGTGCCCGTGCTTCTGAGCCGGTTTGCCGCCAGCTGCTCGCACCTTCACGAGCACCTCCACTTCGACCTTGCCGGCTCGTTCGAACTCCAGCGTCATCGGAAATCTGTCGCCCGTCTTCAGCGGCCTGGCGAGTTCCATCAGCATCAGGTGATTCCCTTGTCCCGGTCCCATCTGCAGGGTGGTCTTCGGCGGCAGCGGCACGTCGTCGCGTTCGCGCATGCGCATGACGCCGTCGGCGCCGATCTCGCCGGAATGGAGTTCGATCCGCCCGGCTGCCGGCGAGTGTGCGCGCAGGAGCCGATCGGCCTGGCTGCCCTTGTTCGCCATGGAAGCCACGTAGGCGGCGCCGATCTTCGCACCGGGTGGCGTGGGGGTCGCGAAGGGTTCCATGATCTGGATGTCGCCGGCCTCGTAGTGTCCGTGATGTTGAGCCGACGCGGTCAAGGCGGCGAGTCCGACAGCGAGTCCGCCGGCGAGGACCGCGACGAGACGGGTACAGCCGGAGCGGGAGAAGGCGGCACGGACGATTCTGCGTTTCATGGATTCCTCTGGACGGCAGCGGGGTCGCAGCCCGAACGTAAAACGAGCTTGCGCAGCCTGGGGTATCGTGGCGGCTGGTTAATTTACACGGATTGCCGCCGACGCAAGGGCAGTCTATGCTGGACCGGCAGGCCTTCAGCGTCCGCGGCCCTGGTCGTCCGCGCCGGCAGGCTTCTGTGCGACGCTGCGCGATATCTGCGAGGGAGCTGCATGCTGACACGGCAGGAATGGGAAGCGCATGACGCCGTCGGTCTCGCCGCACTGGTCAGGTCCGGCGAGATCAGTGCCCGGGAGGCGGTGGAGACCGCCGTGGCGCGCATCGAGCAACTGAATCCGGTAGTCAACGCCGTCGTCCACCAGGCGTTCGACCATGCGCTCGAGACGGCGGGCAGGCAGAAGCCGACGGGCCCTTTCGCCGGCGTTCCCTATCTCCTCAAGGACCTGAACACGCCGGCGCAGGGCCTGCCTCTCACCAACGGCAGCAGGCTGCTGCTGGACTCGCCGGCGCCGTTCGACTCCTCGCTGGTGTCGCGCCTGAAGTCTGCCGGGTTCCTGATCCTCGGCCGCACCAGCACGCCCGAGTTCGGCTTGAATTACA
>JACCRJ010000320.1 GCA_013813615.1 Lautropia sp.
TTCCTCGATGGAGAAGTCGGCGGTGAGCAAAGGCTGCTGCCGCAGTTGCGAGACGACGGCGCGCGCTGTCCCTCCCATCGACAGCGATTCGTTCATCATCTGTCCGGCTTGTTCAAGCAAGCCTCCTTGAAGGTCCTCCCGGACCTGCGAAGGAAAGAAGTCGAGCTCCCAAGCCTGGACTGCCGGGATCAATCCGGACCAGAAGATCGACCGGCCACCGAAGTTGAGCTGCGGCTTCTCGCCGATGTAGTTCTGCGAACCCTGATGGCCCGCCTGCCAGAACGTATCGCAACCGAAGTGTTTCGCCAGGTTGGCGTTGGGGAAGCGGCAGACGTTGTAGACGTGGGTGGGAAAGATGAACGATCCGGCTTCCAGCAGAAGGATGCGCTTGCTCGTGCCGGCTCGATCCGCCAGGTCATCCGCGAGAATCCCGCCACCGATGCCGGAGCCGACGACGACGATGTCGAAATCGTCGCGCCATCCCAGGTACTGCAGGAACAGGCGCCGCTGTGCTTCAGTCGCCTCGGCGACGAAGTTGGCATAGCTGGAGGCGGTGAAAGTCATGGCACTGGCCCGGATTGCTCAGGCGCCAGTCTGGAGATTCGCCTGCAGACGTGTCAAGTCGTCGACACCGTCCTTCACGATGCCCAAGGATCAACCCCAGACAGCCCGCGCCGTATCCACCACCAGCTTCAACTTCGCCCGCTGCTGCTCCACCGCAATATTGTTCCCGTGCACGGTACTGCTGAACCCGCACTGCGGGCTGATCGCCAGCTGATCCAGCGGCGCGTACTTCGCCGCCTCGTCGATCCTTCGCTTCAGGTCGTCCGGATTCTCCAGCTGCCCGAGCTTGGTCGTCACCAGCCCCAGCACTACCGTCTTGCCCTCGGGCAGGAAGCGCAGCGGCTTGAAGTCGCCGGAGCGGGCGTCGTCGTATTCGAGGAAGTACGCGCGACCACGCGGTTGATGAAGGACGCATAGCGATGCAGCAGCTCGTCGGGATCGTCGCCGCGGCCGCGGGCGGCCTCGCGCATCTTGTCGTCGCACAGGTAGGCGAGGTTGGTGTCGTCCATCTGCACGTAGGTGCAGCCGGCGGCTGCCAGGGAGCGCATCTCATCGCCGTAGGCGGTTGCCACGTCGTCGTAGAACGCCGGGTCGAGCTCGGGATAGTGCTGCTTGCTGATGCCGGCGCGACCGCCTCGGAAGTGCAGCATGGTCGGTGACGGGATCGTCACTTTCGGCGTGTGCCCGGCCGAGACCTGGCTCTTCAGGTACTCGAAGTCCGCCTTCTGGATGTCCTTGACGTGGCGGACCTTGTCGACCACCCGCATCACCGGCGGCGCCAGCTCCTGGGTGCCGTCCGGCTTGGCGATGGTGGCGCCGCTGGCTGCCTGGGCACGGGCATCGAGCAGGTACTTGGGCCGCAGGAAGCTGCCGACGTGGTCGGCGCGAAACGGCGGGGTGTTTCTATCGGTCATCCGGTTCTCCACGAGGAAAAGAGCGATCCCCGCGACTATAGTGCGATACGCCGAATGTGTCCTTAGCAGGCCTGCGAGATGTTTCCCCGTCTCGCCCAGCGCCGGACCAACCTGGGCAATCAGCTCTCCGGCGGCGAGCAGCAGATGCTCGGTCGCCCGCACGCTGATGCTCAACCCCAAGCTCCTGCTGCTCGACGAACCGCTCGAGGGACTCGCGCCGATCATCGTCGAGGAACTGCTCCGCTCGATCGCGCGGATCGTGCGCGACGAAGGCATGTCGGCCATCATCGTCGAGCAGAACCCGCATCTCGTGCTCGGTATCACCGAGCGCGCCGTCGTCCTGGAGCGCGGCCGCATCGTGCATGAAGCCGCGAGCGTCGACCTGCTGGCGGACCGGGACCGGCTGGAGAAGCTGCTGGCGGTTTCGGCCGCCGCCTGACGCTGGTCGCGCGCGGGGCAACGCGGCGCAATCAACCCGCCGCGCAGTCACCTGTCGCGCTACCACCTGTCAAGCAACTACCCGCCGCGCTATTACCTGGCGCGTAATTGCCGGCAGCCGGACCCGACCCGATCATCCTCCTCAGGAATAACGACCTGAA
>JACCRJ010000348.1 GCA_013813615.1 Lautropia sp.
GTTGCGAAGTTCACCTGTGCGCGTTATCTGTGTACCTGACTATGATATCCGCGCGGCACTGCGATATCCGCGCGGCACTGCGGCCCTCACGCCCGAAGCGTCACCGCGGCGACAGCCGTCGCGGGCCGGGCCGCGACGGCGGCAGCAGCCGCAGCCGGCAGTGCGGCGCTGATCCGACCGATCAGGTCGTTGCGGGCGGCGTCGTAGGCCCGCCTCAGCGCGGCCTCGAAGGCAACCGCATCGGCTGAGCCATGGCTCTTGACGACGATGCCGCGAAGCCCGATCAGGCTGGCGCCGTCGTAGGTGCGATGATCGGTGCGGCGCTTGAAGCGGCCGAGCACCGGATAGGACAGGAGCGCCATCAGCCTCGCGGACGGGCTGCGGCTGAACTCCTCGCGCAGGAACCCGCCGAGCATCTGGGCGACGCCCTCCGAAGTCTTCAGCGCGACGTTGCCGACGAACCCGTCGCAGACGATGACGTCGACGACACCGCGGTAGATGTCGTTTCCTTCGACGTTGCCCGCGAAGTTCAGGTCGGTTGCGCGGATCAGTTCTGCCGCTTCCTTGACGACGTCGTTGCCCTTGATGGCCTCTTCGCCGATGTTGAGCAGGCCGACCGTCGGGCGCTCCTTGCCCTCGAGGACGCAGACCAGCGCACTGCCCATCACCGCGAACTGCAGCAGGTGCTGCGCACTGCAATCGACGTTCGCGCCAAGATCGAGCATGGTCGTTGCGCCCCCTGTCTGGTTCGGCAACTGCGCAGCGATAGCAGGGCGATCGATGCCTTCGAGCATCTTCAGCACGAACCGGGAAATCCCCATCAGAGCCCCGGTGTTGCCGGCACTGACGCAGGCGTCGGCACGGGGGCCTGCAGCGCCGTCGACTGTCTCACCTGCATCGATTGTCTGCACGTCGAGGCCCTCGGCGCCCTCCGCACCTTCCGCGAGGAGGCTGGCGCCGCTCGCGGCCGGCCCCGTGCGCTTGCGCTTGAGCAGTTCCACCGCGACCCGCATCGACGAATCGCGCTTGCCGCGCAAGGCCTGCGCGGGTGCTTCATCCATCAGGACGACCTGCGAAGCAGGTACGACCGTCAGCCGCGCCCGCAGCCGGCCCAGATCCTGCCGGCCCGGGGCATGCCGGCTTTCCCGCAGCAACTGCGCCTCGATCGCCTCCGGCTGGCCGGTCAACAAAACTTCCGCGTCCGGGTGCGAGCGCAGGAAGGACAGGGCCGCCGGTATGGTGACGGGCAACCCGTGGTCGCCACCCATCGCGTCAATGGCGATTCGAACCATCATGCAAGGGTTGATTGCACAGGGAGTGCCCGGGCCCCGTCCACCGCTGCGGGAGCAGCAGGATTCGAGGCATCCGAGGCGCTCACTGCGCGCTCATTCGTCGGATTTCGTCTTGACGATCTTCCTGCCGCGGTAGAAACCGCTCGGGCTGATGTGATGGCGTCGATGCACTTCGCCCGTCGTGGGCTCGATCGCGACCGGCGGCGTCGGGAGGAAGTCATGCGCACGATGCATCCCCCGTTTCGACGGCGATTTCTTGTTCTGCTGTACAGCCATGAGTTTTCTCCTGAGACTTCGAGCGCGTCCGGTGCCGCCCCAACCTTCCTGACTTCCCGCCTGCCTGTCACTGACCGCAGCCAGCCGCCCGGGCCGACAAGGACAGGATCCGAGACCGCAAGGACCAGACAGGAGAACCGGGAGGAACATCAGCCGGACCGAAAGGCACGTGGACGAGAGCCACGTTCTACATGCGCCGGCGACCGCTCTACGGCCGTCCGGCGAGACCGGGCAATCGATGATTATACATCGCTGTCCGCGCTCCAGCCAGGGGGCGCCTGCCACTCGCAGGCGTCATGGGCCGGGGCCATCGGCAGCGCCAGGAGCGCCTCGTCTTCCACCAGCGCCGACAGGTCGAGGCTTGGCGTTGCCGCGATGACCTCGAAGGTCTCGGCCTCCCGGTCTTCCCTCGCCGCCTGTTCCTCGCTGGCGGCCATGCGGAACAGGGTATCCGTCGACAACTCCCGGCTCTGCAGCGGCTCCAGACACCGGGAGCAGGTCGTCCAGGGTGCGAACCGGGTGCGCACGCGAAGCAACTCCCGCTGGCGCTGCATCTCGTCGCGCCCGACCGATCCCTCAACATCCCAGTCGAGGCTTCCCTGCGCCTCGATCCCGGCAGCCAACAGCCGGGGCATCGACGACAACGCCGCACGCCCCTTCAGCGCCTCCCGCTTGCGCGCGAACACGATCGGATCGATCTTGGGCGGCGGCGTGTGGTCCGGATCTCCCTCGGGCCTTTCAGGTTCCAGGCTATCCTCCAAATCTTCAAACCGGACGGCGCACACGCCCCCGAACCGGATTATGCCAAGGCAACCCATGAAATTGATCCTCGCCTCCAGCTCACCCTATCGCAAGGAACTGTTGGCGCGGTTGCGCATCCCGTTCGAAACGATCAGCCCCGATATCGACGAGTCGCCCCGGCAGGGGGAAGTACCGGAGGCGCTCGCGCGGCGCCTCTCGCTCGCGAAGGCGCAGGCGGTTGCCGCCGCAGCCCCTGACGACCTGGTGATCGGCTCGGACCAGGTGGCGACCCTGAACGGGCAGGATCCGATCGGCAAGCCCGGAACGATCCAGAACGCCCGCCGCCAGCTTGCAGCGGCGTCCGGGAAGACGATGCACTTCTTTACGGCGTTCACCCTCCTCTCGCCGCACCACGCGCCCATCGAACACTGCGTGCCGATCGAGGTCAGGTTTCGCGACCTCGAGGCCGGGGAGATCGCCCGCTACCTGGCGCTGGAGCAGCCGCTGGACTGCGCCGGCTCCGCCAGGTGCGAAGGCCTCGGCATCGCCCTGCTCGAGAGCATCCGCACCGACGACCCGACGGCATTGATCGGGTTGCCGATGATGCTGGTAGCGGATGCGCTGCGCCGGGTCGGGCTCCCGCCGATATGACGTCCGCGGCAGGCAGGCTGCTCCTGATACCGGCGCCGCTCGAACAGGTGGCGGAGCCGCGCGCATGGCTGTGTGAGTCCGACCGTCAGCTGGCAGGCAGCCTCGCCCGCTTCTATGTGGAGACGCCGAAGACGGCGCGGCGGTGGCTGAAGGCGCTGCCGACCGTCCTGCCGCTGCAATCGCTGCAGGTCAAGCCGCTGCCGCCTGCCGACGCCCGCACCGTTTGGCAGGAATGGCTTGCGCCGATGATCGACGGCCAGACGGTCGGCCTGTTGTCCGACGCCGGCTGCCCTGGTGTCGCCGATCCCGGCGCACTGCTGGTGAGGGCGGCGCATGCTGCCGGGATCGAGGTCCACCCCCTGATCGGCCCGTCGTCCCTGCTGCTCGCGCTGATGGCCAGCGGGCTCAACGGCCAGCGCTTCTCATTTCAGGGGTACCTCCCGGTGGAGCGGGCCGAGCGCCTGCAGGCGCTTGAGCGGCTCTCACGGCGATCCGCCGAGGGGCAGGAGACGGTGGTGCTGATCGAGACACCCTACCGGAACCAGGCGATGGCGGACAGTCTCTTGCAGGCGCTGCCCGGCGGTAGTCAGCTCTGCATTGCCGTGGATCTCACCGGGAGATCCCAGTCGGTGCTCACCAGGCCGGTACAGGCGTGGCGCCGCGCACCACCCGCCCTGCCGCGAAAGCTGCCGGCGGTGTTCCTGTTCCTCTGCCTGCCGGCGAGCCCGGCGCGTTAGCCGCCTCTTCAGCGCAGGCGTGGCTCTTCCGCATGCAGTAGCAGGCCCTTCGAGAGCACGGCGCCGATCGACGCGCCGACCCGCTTGGCGATGCGCTCTGCGATGTTCTGCCGGCGGGTGAAGTCGACGATCTGTTCGGCCTTCACCACGTCCCGCGCAACGCCGTCGAGCGACCCGAGTTCATCGGCGAGACCCAGCTCGATGCTGCGTTCGCCGGTCCAGAAGAGGCCGCTGAAGAGCTCGGGCGACTCTTTCAGCCTTGCGCCCCGCCCGTCGCGCACGACCTTGATGAACTGCTGATGGATCTCGTTGAGCATCGACTGCGCATGTGTCCTGTGCTCCGGGGAGATCGGCGAAAAGCTGTCGAGGAAGCCCTTGTTCTTGCCGGCCGTCAGCAGCCGCCGCTCCACGCCCGCCTTGTCCATCAGCCCGGTGAAGCCGAAGCCCTCCATCACGACGCCGATCGAGCCGATCAGGCTGGCCTTGTCGACGAAGATGCGGTCAGCCGTTGCAGCCAGGTAGTAGCCGCCTGAGGCACACACCTCCTCGACGACCGCATAGAGCGGGACGGCCGGATAGAGCTTGCGCAGGCGCTTGATCTCGTCGCTGATGATGCCCGCCTGCACCGGGCTGCCGCCCGGACTGTTGATGCGCATCACCACCGCCGCGGTCTGCTTGTCCTTGAAGGCCTGGCGCAGCGCGAGGTTGACTGTGTCCGCATCGACCTCTCCCTGCGCCTCGATGATCCCATCGATCTCGATCAAGGCCGTGTGGCGGCCGCCGCCGGTCACTTCCCCCCCGCCGAGCCATCCGGTAGCGATGCCGACCAGCAGCAGGAGGAAGGCGATGCCGACGCTGCGAAAGAAGATCCGCCAACGTCGGGCCCTGCGCCGCTCCACCAGCGCGTCGCGGGCCAGTTCCTCCAGCAGCGTCCGCTGCCATGCGGGGTCGGCCACCCCGCCCGCAGGCAAGGCGCTGCGGGGCCGTCCGTCATAGGTCATGGATTGAGGCGGAGGTGGACTGTCGTTCATGAAGTTCGATCCGTGCAGGAATGTCGGCCGGCTGGCGAGGGCGGCCATTATCCAGCCATTGTCCATCAGTAACCGGCCACGATGCCGCGGGACCACCCGTGTCTACTTCAGCTTGAGCACCGAATTCGTCCCCTGCAGATACGCTTCCAGGGCCTCGAAGGCAGCCGGCAGCGGACTCTTCACCTGCAGGCGTAGGCCGCTTCCCGGATGCATAGCTTCCATTTGAAAAGCGTGTAAAAACATACGCTTATGGCCATATTTATAAAGCAATTTATTTAAAGCAAAGTCCCCGTATTTCTGGTCTCCCAGTATCGGAAAACCGGCCTGCGCGAGGTGCACCCTGATCTGGTGCGTGCGCCCGGTCAGGAGCTCGCACTCGACTAGGCTGAAACTCGGCGGAAAGCCGGCGACGCCGGCGGAGTCGACGTGGCGGACCAGGTGGATCCGGGTGCTGGCCGCCTGACCATCCACCTGTACCCGAACCCTGCGCTCGCCGTCGGCGGCGACGAAGCGGTGCAGCGGAAAACGCAGAGTCGTGGCCGCTGCCCTGCCCCAGTAACCCTTGACCCAGGCGAAGTAGCGCTTGTGGGTGCGTCCCTCGGCCAGTGCGCGGTGCAGCGTCACAAGCGCCTTGCGCTGCTTGGCCACCAGCAGCACACCGGAGGTGTCGCGGTCGAGCCGGTGCACCAGTTCCAGGAAAGCCGCCTGTGGACGGACCGCACGCAGCTGCTCGATCAGACCGGCCTGGATTCCGCTGCCGCCATGCACGGCCAGCCCGGCCGGCTTGTCGAGGGCAATCAGCGCGTCGTCCTCGAAGAGGACCGGTACCTGATGGGTGAGGACCGGATGCGCAGCGGTAGCAGGCCCGCCAGCCGGATCCTGGCGCCCGCTCAGGGTCACCGGCGGCACGCGAACGTCATCGCCGAGGGCAATCTTGTGGTCTGCACTGCAGCGATGGCCGTTGACCCGCACCTGACCGGTCCTGATGACGCGGTGGATCAGGCTCTTCGGAACGCCCTTGAGCCGCCTCAGCAGAAAGTTGTCCAGCCGCTGACCTTCCGACTGCTCGCCGACGATCAGATGCCGTACTTCAGAGCGCCCTTCAGGACGCACTTCCGGCTGCGATTCAGGCCGGGGGGCAGGCCTGACCCCTGACGTCGCGCCGCGCGCCACGCGCGAGACCGCGCCGGACACCGACCCCGGAGCGCCGCTGGCCACGCGGCCGGACGCAACTTTCAGGCGCTGCCGTCCGTCGGACGGTGTGGGCGCCCTCGCAGAGCCGATCTCAGCTTTTGCACGTAACGGCTTCATCCAGCTATAATTTTGAGAGGTTGTGGACTGAAGGGAATTGGCCGTGAAGGGTTAGCCTTGGGATTGCCTGTTGAGGCATTCAGTGTAAGGCGCCCGTGCAGCATCCCGGACAGTAGCAGCGGCTCGGTGCCCAATGCTATCCCGCATTCCTCCTTCTTCGCGCTGGCCGATCTGAATGGGTCCCTCCGGTTCACGATCGAGCGATGCGGACTGTGATGCAGGCGTCGAATGCCGACACTACTGTCGCCAGGACCTGGACTCACTGAATACCTGGAACACGATACTGCAA
>JACCRJ010000392.1 GCA_013813615.1 Lautropia sp.
TCCGTGGCCTGTGATTTCTTGACGACGGTGACCGTCCGCTTTCGCATCCTCTATGTCTTCGTTGTCCTCGAGGTCGGCACGCGTCGGATCCTCCACTGGAAAGTGACCGAGCATCCCACGGCGGAATGGACGATCCAGCAGTTTCACGCGGTCACCGCGCCCGAGCTGTCCCACCGGTTCGTCCTCCACGATCGAGACAGCATTTATGCAACCACGGTCGACCGGGCGATCGCGTCGATGAGGCGGCATGTGCTCAAGACTCCGGTGCGGACACCGCAGGCCAACGCGTTCTGGAGCGACTGATCGGCACGTTGCGTCGGGAGTGTCTGGATTGGCTGATCCCCATCCATGAGGGACATCTCCGATCGATCCTTCGCGAATGGGTGACACACTACAATCGGGGTCGTCCACACGCCAGCCTGGGACCCGCGGTTCCCGATCCGTGGCCTGAACTAAACGAGCTCGCGGCGAAGGGCCATCACCTGCCCAAACATATGCAGGTGGTCGCGACGCCGATTCTGGGCGGGCTGCACCATGAATATCGCCTAGCGCGTGACGCTGCATGACCGGCGACAAATGCGGTCGTGCGTGAATTTTGCGGATCACAGGCTTCACTTTGGTATCAGCATAAGGTCGTCCACCGGCAGCCACATGTTGTCAGTGCCCTGAGAGAGCTTCTGCCCAGGAAACGCCAGCTTCGCGTACCACTGTTTCTGCCGGGCTTCGAGGGCAGCAGTGCGTTGAAGGGCGAAGGCGGTCTCGAAGAAGAGCTCGGGCGATGGACCATCGGGTGTCGGCGCGTGGATCGGAGTCTCGGAAGTCACTGGTTACCTCGGTGGGCCGGCCACCTTCAGCGCCTCGTCTGAGTCCAGGCTGCCGGTACGAATCAACGACTCGCGCAGTCTCGCCGTCAATGAATTCCGTGGCGATAAAGTGATGGCGGTCGGCTTCTCCCACTTCGTGAATGGTCAGGATATTGGGGATTGAGGCCCGACGCTGACTTTGCTGCCTGCTTGAACCGCCCGACGCCCGTTCAGACGACGGCGACCAGTCTTCGCCAAGACCTTCCACGCGCCGTTTTTGTTGATGATCTGGACGGTCGCCTTGGACTTCTTCTTGTCTGCGTCGAGGGCTTCGACGTCCATGTGGACGCCGCCCGCGTCTTGGTTCCTTGATGACCTTAGCAACAAGAGGGCCTTCTCGCGGTTAGCAAAAGGGCCCGTTCTCAGCCCCTCATCAGCCCCTCCCCCTCACGACAGTTTCTTGTCGGGCGTGCGCGGGTCCCAGAAAATCAGCGCCTTGCCGCCAAGAGTCGGCCGCCACTCTCGGTGGCTTCGTCCCCCGGGCGTGGTCCGGGCAACGTGTCGAGAGTGACACCCGGCTTCAAAGTGGCAGCTCGGGCAATCTGCATAACTGATCGACGATATCAGCGCGGTATAATTCGCCGCTCCCCAGAGCCGCAGTCCAATGATCGGCACCACGGTCTCGCACTATCGCATTCTCGACAAATTGGGCGGCGGCGGCATGGGCGTCGTGTATCGTGCGGAAGACACACGTCTCGGGCGGCACGTCGCGATCAAGTTTCTGCCGGTCGAGCTGGCAGGCGACCCGGCCACGCTCGATCGCTTCCGTCGCGAGGCACGGCTTGCGTCGTCGCTCAACCACCCGCACATCTGCGTTGTCCATGACATCGGCGAACACCAGGGCCGTCAGTTCATCGTCATGGAGGTGCTCGAGGGCCGCACCCTCAAACACGTGATTTCAGGTCAGCCGATGGCAACCGAGATCATCTTCGAGTTGGGCGTGCAGATCGCCGAAGCGCTGCAGGCCGCGCACAGCCGCGGCATCATTCATCGCGACATCAAGCCGGCGAACATCTTTGTCACCGAGGGTTCGCAGGCGAAGGTGCTCGACTTCGGTCTGGCCAAGCTCACTTCGGAGGCGCCGCTCCCGGACGTCGGGGCTGACCCAAGCCTCGCCACGCAGATGGTTCCTGCGGAATTCCAGACAAGCCCTGGAGTGGCCCTCGGCACCGTCGCGTATATGTCGCCGGAGCAAGCGCGCGGTGAGGATCTCGACGGCCGCACCGATATCTTCTCGTTCGGTGTCGTCCTATATGAAATGGCCACGGGACGGCCGGCGTTTGCCGGAAAGACGTCCGCGGTCATTTTCGACGCCATTCTGCACGCGCAGCCAATTCCACCGGTTCGGCTGAATCCCGCGGTGCCCCCGGACCTCGAACACATCATCGCGCGCTGCCTCGAGAAAACGCGCGAGTTGCGCTATCAAAGCATCGGCGATTTACTCGCCGAGTTGAAACGGGCGCGGCGGGACACGTCGTTAACCGCCAGCGGTCGCACCGATCTTTCGCATTCTGTCCCGCCGCAGTCCGCCACATCGGGCACCTCTCACAGTTTGGCGATGCGTCTGACGCGGGGGCGGCCTAAGACAGCAATAGGCGCGGTAGCGCTTGCGCTGGTTCTGGGTGTCGGCTGGGTGTTCCTTTCCGTGTCGGGGGCGCCCGCGTTGACGGAGCGCGACGTCGTACTCGTTGCGGATTTCGCCAACCAAACGGGCGACCCGGTGTTCGACGACACAATGAAGCGTGCGCTCACCGTGCAACTGGAGCAGTCGCCCTATCTGAACACCTTTCCCGAGACGCGCGTGCGCGAGACGTTGCGTTTCATGGGACGTTCGGCCGACGAACGCGTCACCGCGAGCATTGCGCGCGAGATCTGCCAACGCGAGGGGATCAAAGCTATGCT
>JACCRJ010000195.1 GCA_013813615.1 Lautropia sp.
GCATGCGGCAGCGCTTCACCTCCGAGTTGGGCCTGGGCGCATACGACGCCATGGCGTTGACCGGCACCCGCGAAACCGCCGCCTATTTCGAAGCGGTGGTTGCGAAAGTGTCGGCCTCGGACTCGGCCAGGTCGGCCGGCGCCGCCGTCAAGCTGGCGGCCAACTGGATCATGGTGGACCTGGCGGCGCAGCTCAACCGCGACGGCCTGGAGATTGCCGCCAGCAGAGTGACGCCCCACCAGCTCGCGCGCCTCGTCGAGCGGATCGGCGATGGCACCGTCTCCGGAAAGATCGCCAAGGACATTTTCCAGGCGCTCTGGACGGAGGCGGGGATGATCAAAGAAGCGAGGCCGTCGGGGGAGCGGCTAGGGACGCCCGTGGGGAAGCAGGCAGCGGGCGGTGCCGATGCGGTGGACCGCATCATCGACGAAAAGGGATTGCGCCAGATCAGCGACACCGCGGCGCTCGAGCCGCTGATAGACCGGGTGCTGGCGGAGAACGACAAGTCGGTCCAGGAATTCCGCGCCGGCAAGGAGAAGGCTTTCAACGCGCTGATCGGCCAGGTGATGAAGGCGAGCCGGGGCAAGGCCAATCCGCAGCAGGTGCACGACCTGCTGCGTGCGAAGCTCGGCAGCAATTAGGAGCCTGTCCTCAGCTTCGCGGGGAGCGGGCGACCTCTTCGGTGAGCGTCGGCGGGCCCAGCAGTTCGCGCAGACGCTTCGCGTCGGCGTCGAAGCGGCTGTTGACACGGTCGCGTTCGGCGTGCCGATCGGCGACCAGTGCGTCTTCGGCCAGGATCGCGTTGGCTGCGTCGGTGATTCGCTGCTGGTGCGCGGAGGGCAGCTGCCGCCGCGGGTTTTTGGCCGTCCAGGCGGAGGCATCCTGCTGGGCGGTCTTCAGTTCCTTGTCCAGCGACAGGATCCGCCGGGTCGCGTGCAGTATCTCGTCGTCCAGGTCCGCCAGGCCGCGCCGGCGCATCGATTCAAGCGCACGCTCGTCCTCGAAGGTCAGGAGGAGGTTGCGGTCGCGCGCTTGCTTGATACGTCGCGACCACGCCTCTTCCTGACGTTGCTTTTCCAGGGCTGCCTGCTCGCGTTCCTGCTCCCGGGTGAGGGGCGGGGCGATGACGCGGCGCAAGGATCCGTCCGCATTCAGCTCGCGCACCGGCTGGCGCGCGCAGGCGGCGATCGGCCGGTCGGACGAGTTGACGCGGCCGTCCGAATCCTTGCAGCTGTAGATGGCCGTGGCTGAACCGGTTGCCGCCTGGCCCGCCACGTTTGCGGCGGAAAGCGCCAACGCGGCCCCGAGGAAGGCGGCAGGCAATGATCGGTTCCCTGACTTCATGCAGGGAAGGTAGTCAAAGAGCGCCTCAGCTGCCAAAGCGACTGCGATAGTCGGCGATCCGGGCGCGATGAGCGGCGTGGGCCGGCTCGGAATGTTGCATCGACTCGAGACAGTCGAGCAGATCCTGCAGCGTCGCGATTGCGTAGACCGGCAGGCCGTATCGTTCCCGCACCTCTTCCACGGCCGAGGTTCCGGTGACATGGACGGCGTCGCCGCCGCGCTCCATCCGGTCCAGCGCGATGACCACCGCAGCCGGCTGCGCGCCATGCGCTTCGATCAGGGTGACCGATTGGCCCACCGAGGTGCCGGCCGAGATGACGTCGTCGACGATCACCACGCGTCCGGCCAGCGGGGCGCCGATCACCGTGCCGCCTTCGCCGTGGTCCTTTACTTCCTTGCGGTTGAAGGCGAAAGGCATGTTTCTGCCGCGGGAGGCCAGCGCGACCGCCATCGACGCGGCGAGCGCGATCCCCTTGTACGCTGGACCGTAGAGCATGTCGAAGGGCAGCGCCGCACCGGCGGCTTCCGCTTCCAGCATCCGGTCCGCATAGAAGCCTGCCAGGCGGCCAAGCGACGCGCCGTCGTTGAAGAGGCCTGCGTTGAAGAAGTAGGGCGAGAGTCGACCCGCCTTGGTCTTGAACTCGCCGAACTTGAGGACGCCAGTTTCGACTGCGAAGCGGATGAACTCGTGCGACTGGCTCATGGGAAGCGTCCGGAGGTGGAACCGGAATCTTAACGGCATCTGTTGCCCCGCCGGCGCAGGCTCAACGGTGAGCGGACCGTCGGCCGGTGCGCCAGCGCAGTCCCCAGCCTGAGGCCACGCCTGCAGGCAAATGAGGCAAACTGCCGGATTCATCTCCGAGGTGCCAGCCGGTGACTCCCCCAGACCTTCAACGCAAGTTCTTCCTGCTCCTGCTGATCCTGGTGACGATCGCCTTCCTGGCTGTCCTGTTCCCGTTCTACGGAGCCGTCTTCTGGGCCGGGATCCTGGCGCTGCTGTTCGCGCCGTTGCAGCGCCGGATGCTGCGGTGGATGCCGATGCGGCCCAACCTGTCGGCTCTCTGCACGCTGACGATCATCCTGTTCCTGGTGATCCTGCCGGTCTCCCTGATAGCCGCCTCGCTGGTGCGACAGGCCGGCAACGTGTACGCCAGGATCCGGTCGCGGGAGATCGACTTCGGCCGGTATCTGGAGCAGGTGGTCGGGGCCATGCCGCAATGGTTGCGGGACCAGCTCGGGCAGTCTGGGCTGCTGGACCTGGCAGGCGTTCAGGAGCGGCTGGGCGAGAGCGCTTCGCAGCTGGGACAGTATCTGGCTCCGCAGGCGATCAACATCGGCCAGAACACGCTGCACTTCCTGGTGGCGTTCGGGATCATGCTGTACCTGCTGTTTTTCTTGCTGCGCGACGGCAAGTCGCTCGCCCAGCACATCCGCCGGGCCATTCCACTGGCCGAGGAGCAGAAACACCACCTGCTGAAGAAGTTTGCCACCGTCATCAAGGCCACCGTCAAGGGCAATATCGCGGTCGCCGCCACCCAGGGGGCCCTCGGCGGGC
>JACCRJ010000410.1 GCA_013813615.1 Lautropia sp.
CTGGAGTTGAGGGCGGAGTTCGGCTCGCTCGCCCGCTACTTCTGGCGCTTCGAGCCGAACGCCGGACAGCGCCCGCCCTGCATCGATATCGCGACGCTGACCGCCATGCCGACCACCGACGCGTCGAAGGGCCTGTCGAAGGACCTGAAAAAGCGCGGCTGGACGTTCGTCGGGCCGACCACCGTCTACGCCTTCATGCAGGCGATGGGCCTGGTCAACGACCACCTGCAGGGCTGCTGCATCCGGTGCACCGTGGAGGCGAAGCGGGATAGCCTGCAGCGGCCCGCTGCGCCGTCTCCCACCTGATACCCCCTGAGCAGGGCCCGCGGACCTCCAGGCAAGCCCGCCGGCTCAAGCCGGATTGGCCGCGCCCGCTGCCGCGGCACCGAGCCGCTCCTCGCGGATCGGCAGGTTGACCACCGCCGCTGTCACCGCGAGCAGCGCATCCGCGACCCACATCCAGTGGAAGTTGCCGGTGTTGGCGAAGGCGACGCCGCCGAGCCAGGCGCCGAGGAACCCGCCGACCTGGTGCGACAGCAGCGTCAGCCCGAACAGCGTCCCCATATAACGGACGCCGAAGAGCTTGCCGACGATCCCTGCGGTGGGAGGCACCGTCGCGAGCCAGGTGACACCCAGGCCGATCGCGAAGATGTAGAAGGTGATCGCATCCTTGGGCGCGAGCAGGTAGAGGACGATCATCACCGCCCGGGACAGGTACATCCAGAACAGCAGGTACTTCATGCGGTAGCGCGAGCCAAGCGCGCCGGCGCCGAGACTGCCGGCGATGTTCGCCAGGCCGATCAGGGCGATGGAGATGCCGGACACACTACTGGGCAGGCCGCACAGCGCGATCTCGCCCGGCAGGTGCGTGACCAGGAACGCGATATGGAAGCCGCAGGTGAAGAAGCCGGCGTTGAGCAGCAGGTAGCTGCGGTCCTTCATCGCGATTCCGACCTGGCGGCGCAGCGTCATCGCCGGGGCGCCGGTGGCGAGGCCCGCAGCCGCGGCGGGTGCTGCAGGCGCAGCCGGGTTGTCCGCGTCGGTTTTTCGGTTGCGCAGCTTCAGAGCCAGCGGCAGGGTCAGCAGGGACAGCGCCGCCAGCACGAACATCGCATTCACCCAGCCGGCGAGCGCAATCAGCCGCTCGGTGATCGGCGCGAAGACGAACTGCCCGAAGGAGCCGCCGGCATTGACAAAGCCGGCGGCGAAGGAGCGCTGCTCCGCCGGCAGGCGCTTGGCGGTGGCGCCGATCAGGATGGAGAAGCTGCCCGCGCCGGCGCCCGCTGCAACCAGGATGCCGAGCGAGAAGATCAGGCCGAGGTCAGTGCTCATGTACGGGGTGGCCGCCGTGCCGACGGCGAGTAGCACGCCCCCCATGACGATGACCGGCACCGGCCCGAACCGGTCGGCTGCGGCGCCGAAGAGCGGCTGGGAGACGCCCCAGACAAACTGCCCGATGGCCAGCGCGAAGCTGACCGAGACGATGCCGAGTCCGGTCGCGGTATTGATCGGCGATACGAAAAGGCCGGAGACCTGCCGGGTGCCCATCGTAAGCATCATGATCGCGGCTGCCGGGATGAGCAGCCCCCAGAGCGCCGCCTGCCTTGCATTCCGGTCGATGCTCACGGTCCGTTTTCCTCCTGGCCTTCTTCTTCGATGAGCAGCTGGTAGCAGTTGTCCACCTGCTCGTGCAGGGCAGCCACCCGATCGGTGCCGATGACCCGGTTGAAGTCGAGCTGCGCGCGCTTCCAGTGCTGGCGTGCCTGAACGCGCAGGTCGCGGCCTGCGGCAGTGGCGGACACTTCCCGGCTTCTTGCGTCCCTGCCGGCATCGACGGACACCAGGCCGGCATTGACCAGGGGGCGCAGGTTGCGAGTCAGCGTCGAGGCATCCAACGAAAGCAGCCGTGCCAGTTCGCCCTGCCGTAGCGGCCCGCGGTCCGCGATGATGGCGAGCAGGGAGTACTGGGTGGTCTTCAAGCCGCACTGCGCCAGGTGGGCGTCGTAGTGCCGCGAGACGAGGCGCGTCAGGCGCCGCAACTTCATGTTGCTGCAGCCGGCAGGCCCCGCCGTTGACCTGCCCAATGCCGGGGCGGCTGCGCCAGTATCGCCGTCTGCCCTGGCCTCTCGCGCCGGATCACGTGGATTTGTCATGATGAGGGATTGTACCTACAATGGTTGCAGTTACAAGCATACTGGTTCGCTGGGAACGGTGCACGGCGGCTGGTTCGCCACCCTGCTGGATTCCGCGTTGGGCTGCGCGGTGCACAGCAAGCTGCCAGCCGGCAAGGCCTATACGACGCTGGAGTTGAAGGTGAACCTTGTGCGCGCCCTGACGGTGCACGTGCCCAGGGTCAGGGCCGAGGGCCGGGTGATCCATCTGGGTGGCCAGACGGCCACCGCCGAGGCGAAGCTGGTGGGCCCTGACGGTAGGCTGTATGCGCATGCCACCACCACCTGCCTGGTATTCACAGCCCGGACCTGAAAGCGCGTGTGCGGTAGAGGCGTCGCCGCCAGACCTGCGCGCCGCAATGAAACGGCGTGCCGCAATGAAACAGGCCCCGAAGGGCCTGCCGCAGTTACCGCCTTGCGAGTCGTGCTCGCTGGGTGTCTATCAGGGGCGCACGATGATATTGTTGCGCACGGTCTTGACGCCTTTCGCCTGCTTGGCAAGCATTTCTGCCCGGCTCTTCTCTTCCTGGGACTTGGCGAAGCCGCTCAGCTGAACGATGCCATCCAGCGTCTCCACGCCGATGGATGTGGCCGCCACCGTGGAGTCCTTGGCAAAGCTGGTCTTGACGGCCGTGGTGATACCGGCATCGCTGGTGTATTCCCTCATCGACTCCTGGCCGCGCATGACGGAGCAGGCGCTGACGCCGATGGCTAGCGCGAGGGTCAAGAGCAGCGTTCTGATGATTCTCATCTTTTATTCTCCAGTGGGTTGTTCGGATCCATGCCAACTGCCCCGGCAATAGCCATGCCTGCACCGGCCACCGCTGCGCCGTGGACCCTTACATCTCAGGCATGGAAGCTGCCAGCGGCGCTGCGTGAAAGCCAACGCTCCCCTCTTCGTCGTCGTCAACGCCGGCTCCGGTCGCAACGCCACGGAGGACAAGGTTGCCTCGCTGCGGTCGGTACTCGAGAAATCCGGGCGCCCGTTCGAGGTGCTGGTGGCGCAAAGCGGTGGCCAGGTTCCCGAGGTGGCGCGCCGCGCGGTGGCGCTCGCGAAGCGTGCCGACGGCATCGTCGTGGTCGCCGGCGGTGACGGCACCATCAACGCGGTCGGACAAGTTGCGCTGGAACACGAACTTCCGTTCGGCGTCGTGCCGGAGGGCACCTTCAACTACCTGAGCCGGGGGCACGGGATTCCGCAGGATCCGACTGAAGCGGTGCAGGCGATCCTGGACGGCCGCGTAAAACCGGTGCAGGCCGGCCTGGTCAACGACAGGGTGTTCTTTGTCAACGCCAGCCTCGGCCTCTATCCGCGACTGCTGGAAGACCGCGAAGCCCACAAGCGGCGCTACGGCCGCAGCCGCCTCGTGGCGGTCTGGTCGGCGCTGGTCACCCTTCTTCACCAGACCCAGCAACTGGAGATCGATCTGGACGCCGACGGCTCGCGACGGCACCTGCGCACACCGACCCTGTTCGTCGCGAACAACCGGCTGCAGCTCGAGCAGGTCGGCATCGTCGAAGCACCCGAGCTCGACCAGGATCGCCTGGTCGCCATCACCGCCAAGTCCCTGGGGATGGTGTCGTCGCTGCGCCTGATGCTGCGTGGCTTCCTCGGCAAGCTTGGCGACGCGCCCGAGGTCACCAGCTTCGCCTTCGAGACGCTGACGGCGCAGATCGGCAGGCGCGGCAGGCGTTCGCGGGTAAAGGTGGCCACCGACGGTGAGGTCCTTTTCATGCGGCCCCCGCTGACGTTTCAGCCGAGCCCGCATGCGCTACAGCTGATCGTGCCGCCCGAGCACGCCGCACTGGATGAAGCCTCCCCGGAAGTACCCGCGGGCATGCCTGCGTCCGCAAGCCACGGCGACAAAGCCGCCTGAGTCTGCGGATGAGCCTTCTGCAGATATCGGATGCCCACTTCGGCACCGAAGTGCCGCAGGT
>JACCRJ010000412.1 GCA_013813615.1 Lautropia sp.
TCGTCCACCTCGACGTTCCACGCCAGCAGGGTGCGAATCGCCCGCTCGTGGGCGGGTGCGCTGCGTGCGGTGACCAGCGCGGTGCGGATTCGCATCGAGCCGTCGGCGTCCTCGCGCAGCTTGTGCAGCGCCTCCAGCAGCGGCTTGAAGGGCCCGGGCGGCAACGGCGTGGTGGCGCGGATCGCTTCGTAGTCCTGGAAGGCGGTCAACCCCTGCGCCTCGAACACCTGCTCGGCCTCATCGGAAAAAAGCACCGCATCGCCGTCGAAGGCGATCCGGACCTCGTTCGGATGCGACTCCGCGAGCCGCCGCGATTCGGGATAGACGCGTGCGGCCGGAAAGCCGGCGGTCAGGGCGGCACGGACGTCCTCCGCATTGGCGGACAGGAAGAGGTGGGCGCCCAAGGAATGCAGGTACCCGTAGGGCGCGCGGCCGCGGGTGAAGACGCCACGCTCGATCGGCAGGTGGTGGTGCTTCGCCGACCGGAACGCCCGCATGCCGCTGGTGGGATCGTTGCGCGACAGCAGGACCACCTCGACCCGGTGCCTTGCGTCTGCATTGAAGCTCAGGAGCTTCTTGACCAGCGGCATCGCGACCCCACCGGCGGCAGGCACGTCCAGACGCTCGAGTTGCAGATCCATGTAGGCACGGTCGTCGCCGGCCTCGAAGAGGCGGTTCTCCGCCTCGAAGTCGAACAGGGCGCGCGAGGAGATTGCGACGACCAGCTTGTCCTGCAACGTGATGGCCATGTGTGTGGTGGCTGCGGCGGTGGCGATGACATGAAGGACGGGGCCGGCCCGCGGCCCGGGTAGCGGTTATTATGCTCGCGGTGTCGTGCCGGGATCCGGCGGGCGCGCGCCGCTTCGCCAATCCCTTCCAGGGGTGACTGCATTGAAATTCCGCTTTCCGATCATCATCATCGACGAGGATTGGCGCTCCGATTCCGCCAGCGGTCTCGGCATCCGGGCCCTGGCGAAGGCGATCGAGGACCAGGGCACGGAGGTCGTCGGCGGCTTCACCTATTTCGACGTCTCGATGGTCGCCAACCAGGCGGCCCGGGCATCGTCCTTCATCGTGTCCATCGACGACGAGGAGATTACCGAGGAAGGCCCGGAGAGTCAGGCGATCCAGGAGCTGCGCAAGTTCATCCTGGAGACCCGCCGCCGCAACGCAGACATCCCGATCTTCCTCTTCGGCGAGACCCGCACCTCGCAGCACATCCCCAACGAAATCCTGAAGGAGTTGCACGGCTTCATCCATATGTTCGAGGACACGCCGGAGTTCGTGGCCCGCTACATCATTCGCGAGGCGACCAACTACCTCAACTCGCTGGCACCGCCGTTCTACAAGGCCCTGGTGCATTACGCCAACGACGGTTCGTATTCCTGGCATTGCCCCGGGCATTCGGGCGGCGTCGCCTTCCTCAAGAGCCCGGTGGGGCAGATGTTCCACCAGTTCTTCGGTGAGAACATGCTGCGCGCGGATGTCTGCAATGCGGTCGACGAGCTGGGCCAGCTGCTCGACCACACCGGCCCGGTGGCCAAGTCGGAGCACAACGCGGCGCGGATTTTCAACGCCGATCACCTCTACTTCGTCACCAACGGCACGTCCACGTCCAACAAGATCGTCTGGCACTCCGGCGTGGCGCGCGACGACATCGTGATAGTGGACCGGAACTGCCACAAGAGCATCCTGCACGCGATCATGATGACCGGCACCGTGCCGATCTTCCTTCAACCCACCCGCAATCACCTGGGCATCATCGGCCCGATCCCGCTCGCGGAGTTCAGCCCGCAGAGCATCCGCGCCAAGATCGAGGCCAACCCGCTGGTCAAGGACAAGACCGCGAAGCCGCGGGTGCTGACCATCACCCAGTCCACCTACGACGGCATCCTCTACAACGTCGAGACCATCAAGGAGACGCTGGGCGACCACGTGGAGAACCTGCATTTCGACGAGGCCTGGCTGCCGCATGCAGCGTTTCACCCCCTCTATCACGAGATGCATGCCATCGGCGTGAACCGGCCGCGCTCGAAGAACGCGATGGTGTTCGCCACGCAGTCGACGCACAAGCTCCTGGCCGGCCTGTCACAGGCGTCACAGATCCTGGTCCAGGAGTCCGAGACCCGCAAGCTCGACCGTTACCGCTTCAACGAAGCCTACCTGATGCACACCTCGACGTCGCCGCAGTACGCGATCATCGCCTCCTGCGATGTGGCTGCCGCGATGATGGAGCCGCCCGGCGGCACTGCGCTGGTTCGCGAGTCGATCGTGGAGGCGCTGGACTTCCGCAACGCCATGCGCAAGGTCGGCGCGGAATACGGCGACTCCTGGTGGTTTCCGGTATGGGGACCGGAGAGTTTCGAGCGCAACGGCAACGGCGGCCGGCGCGAAGACTGGATGCTCAAGTCCTCGGACAAGTGGCACGGATTCGGCAAGCTGAAGACGGGCTTCAACATGCTCGATCCGATCAAGGCCACCATCATCACGCCGGGCCTGGACATAGAAGGCAGCTTCGCGGATGTCGGCATTCCTGCTGCCGTCGTCACCAAGTACCTCGCCGAGCACGGCGTCGTGGTGGAGAAGACCAGCCTCTACTCGTTCTTCGTGATGTTCACCATCGGCATCACCAAGGGACGCTGGAACACGCTGGTGACGGAACTGCAGCAGTTCAAGTCCGACTACGACGAGAACCAGCCGCTGTGGCGGGTGATGCCGGAGTTCGTTGCCGCCAACCCGGCCTATGAACGCATCGGTCTGCGCGACCTGTCGACTCAGATCCACGAGGCCTACAAGTCCGACGACGTCGCCCGCGTCACCACCGAGATGTACCTCTCGGAAATGCAGCCGGCAATGAAGCCTTCCGACGCGTACGAATGCCTGACCCACGGCAGGGTGGACCGCGTGCCGATCGACGAACTCGTTGGCAGGATCACCACGATGCTGGTCACGCCGTACCCGCCCGGCATACCACTGCTGATCCCGGGCGAGCGCTTCAACCAGACGATCGTCGAGTACCTGAAGTTTGCGCGCTCGTTCAACCGCAGGTTCCCGGGCTTCCATACGGACGTGCACGGGCTGGTCGCCGAAGAGGCCAACGGCGAACTCGCTTACTTCGTCGACTGCGTGCGGCCCTAGGACAGGCTCTTAGCAATATGCTCGACCCCGCCGTCCGGTTGCTGCTCGACACGATCCTCCTGCCCAGGCACCCGCCATTCGATGTGGCGGCGCTGCGGCTTGCCCACCTGGCCTCACAGGAAGTGCTGGCCGGAGAGCCGGTGCCGGTGCAGAGCGTCGACGGCTTTACCGTCGATCCGGATGCGGTCCTCGGCACGCCGCGGCTGGCGGTGCGCCGCTACCAGCCGCGGGCCGGCTGCAGGCGCGCGATCATCTGGCTGCATGGCGGCGGCTGGGTGGTGGGCACGCTCGACGGCCACGATCCCGTCGCGCGGGCCCTGGCAGTCGCGGCCGACAGCCAGGTGTTCTGCGTCGACTACCGCCTGGCGCCGGAGGCGCCGTATCCCGCGGCGCTGGCGGACTGCAGCGCCGCTTTCGCCTATATCGCCGCCAACGCAGGGCGCTTCGGCGTTGACCCTGCGCGCCTGGTGCTGGGCGGTGACAGCGCCGGCGGCCATCTTGCAGTCGGCGTCACCCGCTGGCTGGCGTCAGGTGGCTCGCCGGCCCGGCCCGCCGCGCTGGCGCTCGTCTATCCGGTCACCGACGCGCGCATGCTGCACGGGTCCTACCAGCGCTTCGCGCAGGGCTACCACCTGAGCGCCGCGCAGATGGCCTGGTTCTGGCAGCAGTACGCGCCGGCCGGGCTGACGGTAGACGGGTGTTCGATCGGGCTCGAGCATCCGGATCTGTCGCCGCTGCTGGCCGACGATCTGCATTGCCTGCCGCCCACGCTGGTCGTGACCGCGGAATTCGACGTGCTCCATGACGAAGGACTGGCCTTCGCCGGAGTCCTCGGCAACGCCGGCGTCGAGCATGAGTACCTGGAGGTTCCCGGCGTGATCCACGGCTTTCTGCGCCTGCAGGCGGCGCTGCGCCAGGCGCGCGACCTGCCGGACCGGATCAGCGCGCAGCTCGATCGCTGGAAGGTGTAGTCCTGACCAGCAGGCTGCCGGCCACCAGGTCATAGAGGGCCTGATGGCGCGAGTTGACGAGCGACCAGAGGAACGGCAGGGGCCACAGGACCAGCCACCACGCCGATGCCTTCCAGACGGCGGCCAAGAGGCCCCAGAACAGGATCGAAGCGACCAGGTAGCGCCAGGCGGCGCGCGCGGCCGTGAGCGGCTCGCCGGTAGCCGCGGCCACCAGCGTCACGCCCATCGTCTTCATCGGCAACGTGCGCCGGCCCCCGCTCCAGAACCAGGTGAAGTAGGCACCGAGAATCAGGAAGAGGTAGATCTGGAAGGCGCTTCGCAGCAGGCTTTCGCCGCCTTTGAAACTGGTCAGGGCGGAGAATGCGTAGGCGAAGAAGAAGACCACGCCGAACAGGATGACCGCTTCATAGACGGCACTCATCAGCCGCCGCCACGGATCGGCGGGAAGGCTGCCGCCGGCAGCCATCAGGGCCGGGAGCCGGAGGCAGGTACCAGCGCGTTGCCCCGCAACAGGGGTTGATCCACCCGCGGCAGGGGCTTGGCCGCTTCCTTGGCGAGTCCGGTGGGGGCGCCGGCGTGGCCGGCGGCGGTGTTGCTGGTGCTGCCGGCGCGGCGCAGGATTTCACGCTGCTCCTGGGTCATCGACTGGTAGCTCCGCCACTCCTCGACCCGCTGCGGGGCCGGCCTTTCCTTCGCCAGCCGGTAGTTCGCCCGGGCGACGCGGCGCTGCTCTGGCGACAGGTTGGCCCATTCCATGATGCGGCGCTGGGCCTTGGCCCGGCTGTCCGCAGACATGGATGGCAGCTTGTTGGCGAGGGCGATCCAGGACTTCTTGTCGGCCATCGGCCAGGTATTCCACTCGGGCGCAAATGGCGCGAGCGCCGCCTGCTGGGCCTGAGTGAGGTCGACCCAGAGCGGCTCGAGCATGGCCGCCAGCGAGGGCCGCTGGGGCGTCGGGGTTTTAAGGGATGTGACGGGGGCAGGGGCGTGCCGGGACGGTGGCGAGACGTCGCGCGGGGTGCCATCGGACGTCAGGTCCGCCGGGTTCTGCACGCTCGAGCCCGCCCCTGGAGCCTGTGCCAGCGCGCTGCCGGCGCCGGACAATGCAGCCAACACAAGAAAAACGGGGCAGAGCACCCTGAGCATCCAGACCTTCATCGGCACCGGAAACTCAGCGCCGGGTGTTCTTGATGTAGACACCAAAACCGTGGTCGGCGTAAGCGACGAGGGGGACGTCGTCAGTCAGCAGTGCGGAATCCACCTCCGCCAGTTCCGCGGCCGACTGCTCCTGGCGCACGGTGTCCACCACGACCACGCCGACGGCCAGCAGCACCAACGGCACCGCCGTGGCTGCCACGCGCCACCATAGCGGGGTCCCCCGGTCGGCCCGACCGTCTGTGCGCTTGTCCGCCCGCTTTTCATCCCGGCTGTCGAGGCCGCCGGGTACGTCAGCCGGCAAGGCAGGGGTCTGCAGCGCGCGCTGCGAC
>JACCRJ010000443.1 GCA_013813615.1 Lautropia sp.
CTGCTGGCGCGAGTAACCCGACACCCGCTCCAAGGTAGCGCAGCACCAGCCCTCGGTCGGCGCGCTTGAGTCGCCGGTAGCCTAAGCGGCTCAGCACCGCCGCTATCCATCGGTAGCGCTCGGCGTCCTCGCCCAGCGCCTTCATCCCGACATCGGCCGTGCCGGCCAGAAACTCCCGCACCTGCGCCAACGTCACGTGCTTGCCTTCGTTCATCTCGATCACCATCGCCTGATGATCGATCCCGACGCCCCCGCTCAGACTCAAACCATATTGGAATCACGCACCCCTCCCCAGACTCAAACCATATTGGAAGAGACTCCATATTGACTGTAGCGCTTCGAGGCTTTAGATTGCTGGCAGGGGTTGGAATCAATGCAGCTCGGCAAGAAAACATCGGAGAGGAAGGGACATGATCGGATTCAAGCGGGCGGCGTGGCTGGTGGTGACAGTGGCGGCCGTGGTCTTTTTCTCCGGCACGGCGTCGGCTCAGCAGCATAAGTGGAAGGTCCAGGGCCTCTACGGGTCGAATACGGTCATCCACAAGGAATTCGAGAAGTTCGCCCAGCGGGTCCAGGAAGCAACCCGCAACATGGTCCAGATCGAGGCCCTGCCAGTCGGCACCATCGTTTCCGCCGCCGAGGCCGCCGATGCGGTCAGGTCGGGCCTGCTCGACGGCGCCGTCGGCACCATGGCCTATCAGGGCGGCAAGGAACCGGCCGCCGCCTTCTGGGACATGACCGCCGGCTACGACAACCCGCTGCACCTGATCATGTGGTACCGCCAGGGCGGCGGCAGCGAGGTCATGAACAAGATCGCGGCCAAGTGGGACGCGGTGTTCCTGGGACCCGTGATCCTCGGCCTCGAGTCGATCCCGTCGAAGAAGCCAATCCGCTCGATCGCCGACTTCAAGGGCGTGAAGATGCGCGCACCCGACGGCATCCCGGCCGAGATCTTCAACAAGCTCGGCGCCTCCGTCTCGGTGATGCCTGGCACCGAGGTCTACACCGCCCTCGACACCGGTAAGATCGAGGCGACCGACTGGGGCACGCTCTCGGTCAACGACGAGGCCGGCTACAACCGCATCGCCCCGTACGCGATCTACCCGGGTATCCACTCGATGAACTCGGTCGACTTCCTGATCCGGAAGTCGCGCTGGACCGCGCTCAGCAACGAGCAGCGGGCGGCAATTACCGCCGCGGTCGAGGAATGGTCGCTGGCGACCTGGATGAGCCAGGAGCTCGAGGACCGCAAGGCCTTTGCCAAGCGCAATCCGGAGACGCTGGTCACCTGGGGCGAGAAGGAGAAGGGCGAGCTCCGCACGATCGCCCGCGGCGTGTGGGAGACGTGGTCGACCAAGAGCCCGCTCGCCAAGGAGATCTACGACAGCCAGGTCGCGTTCCTGAAGTCGCTCGGCAAGCTCTAGTTCCAATCGAAAAAGAGCCGTCCGCCCGTCTGGCCCTATCGAGGCCGGCGGAGCGGGCGGCGCTTTCCGTGTCGGGACCAGACAACCCCCGGGCATGAAGGAACCCAAATGACAGAAACGGCAAATTCCGCCGGCGTGCCCACGGCCGTTGACACGACGCCGAAGAACGCAGTCGACCACCTCACCAGCCGTGTCGCCCGCGCAGCCAGCTTCGGCTACGCCCTGTCGGTCGCCGTCACCCTCTACGACACTGCCAGCGGCGTCATCTCGGTCCCGACCGTCTGGGTCTACGACGTCGTCACCACAGCGATCGCCGTCGCCTTCCTGATCGGCGGTTCCTATGCGCTGCAGCGGCGCGAGCATATCCAGATCACCGCCGCGTACGACCGCTATCCGGAGCAGCGCAAGCTGATCTGCGACGCGATCGGATATGCCGGTACGCTGATCTATTTCTTTGCCTTCGCCTGGCTTTCCTGGCGCCTGGCCCACAACGCGGTGACGGACTGGGAGGTCGGCGGCTCGGCCTGGGGCAAGCCGACGCCGGTCGTGGTCAAGGTGACGATGTTCCTCGGCGCGCTGATGATGATCGCGCAAGGCTTCGCCAATCTCGCCGTGGTCTTGAGGAAACTCGGGCGGATTCCGCCTGTGGTCTGGATCGCCTTTGTCACGGCGGCGCTGTTCGCCCTCTACCTCGCCGCCATGCTTGGTAGCGAGGACCAGCTCGCCGCCTTTGGCCAGCGCTTCGCCAACGAGGACGGGCTGTCGCCGATCCACCCGCTTGACTGGATCTGGAACGGCGAGTTCAACCCCTCGATCCAGACCATCTCGTTCCTGATGCTGGCGTGCTTTGTCGTGCTGATCATCGGCATCGGCATGCCGATCGGCTTCGCCACCGGATTGATCGCTGTGATCTTCTGCGTCGTCTTCCGCGACATCGATGCGCTGTCGATCATCACCTTCCGCACCTACAGCTTTGTCAATTCCTACGTGCTGCTGTCGGTGCCGATGTTCCTTCTGATGGCGGCGATCCTGGACAAGTCGGGCGTCGCCCACGACCTCTATGATGCGCTCAAGATCTGGGCCGGGGGACTTCCCGGGGGCGTCGCGGTCATGACGCTGATCGCCGCCTCGGTGATGGCGGCGATGACCGGCATCATCGGCGGCGAGATCATCCTTCTCGGCCTGGTGGCGCTGCCGCAGATGCTGCGGCTGCGATACGACTCAAAGCTCGCCATTGGCGTCGTCTGCGCCGGCGGCTCGCTCGGCGTGATGATTCCGCCGAGCCTCGTGCTGGTGTTCTACGGCCTCACCACCTCGACCTCGATCGGCGACCTGTTCCTGGCTTCGACCGTTCCCGGCCTGCTTCTGGCCAGCATCTACGTGATCTATGTACTGGTCCGCTGCGCCATCAACCCGTCGCTCGGGCCGCCGGCGCCGCCGGAGGTCCGCAACATCCCGCTCAGCCAGAAGCTCGCTGCGCTGAAAAAGGTGATCCTGCCATTGTTCATCATCTTCTCGGTGCTGGGCAGCATCTACACCGGCCTGGCTTCGGTCAGTGAGGCAGCGGCGCTGGGCGTGGCCGGCGTCATGGTCTCGGCGGCGATCCGGCGCACGCTCAACGTCCGCATGGTGGTGGATTCGATCTACACGACGATGTCGACCTGCGGCCTGCTGATCTGGCTCACCATCGGCGCCAACGCCATGGTCGGCGTCTACAACCTGCTCGGCGGCATCACCTACCTGAAGTCGGTCATGACCGGCCTGCCGCTGCCGCCCATCGGCGTCGTCCTCGTCATGATGGGCATCCTGATCATGCTCGGCTGTTTCATGGACTGGTTCTCCATCATGCTGCTGACCATGCCGATCTTCGCGCCGACGATCCAGGCGCTGGGCTACGACCTGATCTGGTTCGGCGTGCTGTTCAACATGAATATGCAGGTGGGCTACCTCACACCCCCCTTCGGGCAGGCTGCGTTCTATCTCAAGTCGGTGACGCCGCCGGAGATCAGCCTCGACCACATTTTCCGCTCGCTGATCCCCTTCGTCGGGCTGCAGATCATCGGCCTCCTGGTCGTGCTGTTCTTCCCCGAGGTTGCGCTGTGGCTGCCGAAGTTCGTCAAGTCATTCGACTAGTGTCCTCAGGTGTCGTCGAGTCATCCGCTGGGTCGGGCGCGTCGCCTTGCACGCTCGCCCGCGACATCACGCGTCGGGCCTTGCCGCTCTGTCCAGGCGCATGGTTCGCCTGGTCGTGAATACGTTCGCGCCGAACGGGAGTGGAAAGAACCTGGGCTATCAAGCGGCAAGTCGGGGCGGGACCCAGCCTTCCAGTCGGCCATTCAGGACGGCGGCGCGCACTGTGGCAACGCAGTGCGCACCCGGGGTGACCAGCGCATTCGCTGGCGCTTGGCCATTCGGGTATTGGCAATCTCGTCGACCATTCCTTCGGCGCGCGAAGAGGAAATCGGCCGTCCTGCACTATAGCGAGTGCCGTAGTCGATGAGCGCACTGTCGTTGTTGGCCAAGTAGGCGCGGAGCTCCTGGCAGTGAAGCAGAAACCTACGCACTGCAGGGCCGATGTGCTCGCCGTTGAGGTAGATCGCCTCGCTGGCCAGATGGGTCAGCGTCCAAAGTGCCTGGCCGGCTTCGGCGCCGTAGCCGTTCCAGATTAAATGGCGAAGCCGCTCTACGTCCGTGCTGACGTAGTCAAGTCCGGCTTGGGACGTCGGCCGCAGCGCGTAGATGCCGGCCAGCGCCTGCTCGATGTGACGCACTCGCATCGAGATGTGCCACCAGTCGAGAATGTAGTTGACTGGCCCGCCCTTTGCTGCACAGACGAGATTGGGCAGCGCTGGCTCGCCGTCGCTGATGACGGTGACTGGTCGGCCCGGTCGCCAGCCCTGTTCGATCAGTGCCGCTCGGACGGCCTGCGTCGGGGCGATCGGCGGTGGCGTCCTTGGTGGCGTGCTCGGCAACCAGGTCGGCAAAGGCAATGGCCGCAAGGCAATGACGGTGCTCGGCGC
>JACCRJ010000444.1 GCA_013813615.1 Lautropia sp.
GAAGATCGACGGTGGCTGAGCCGGTGGACGTCTGCTATGCATGCAAAATGTCGCTCCGCGCGACTTGACAGTTAGGATCACTCAGTTCAATCGAGCCGTCGGCGAGAACCTGATCGACCACATCCAATTCCGCTGCACGTACGAGACGTCGCTTCCGATCACGATCAACGACGTGATGCGCAGTCGCTGGCGCCGGATGCAGGTAGGCGCTCAGTATCTGCTAACCCGCAAGGGACTGATGGCCGGTACGTCGTCGACCGCCCATGCAATCACCCGCACCGGGTCGGATCTGGATCGACCGGACGTGATGGTCTGGATTTATCACATCAGCGGAAAGGACCGCTACTCCCGCAGCAAGACCGGCGGCATCGACCCGTTCTCCGGATTTTCGATCGGCGGGTTCAAACTGCATCCGGCCTCCCGGGGATCGATTCACATTCACACGACGGACCCCGAGATGCCGCCCCGCCGAACCGAACTACCTGTCCAACCAAGCAGATTGCGTCTCCGCCGTGAGGCTGCTGCGGCTGATCCGGCGGATCGCCGCCCAGCCGTCGATGCAGTGCGTCATCGTGGCAGAGCACCGCCCGGGCCCTCCGGTGACTGATGATGCGGCGCTTCTCGACTATGCGCGCGACAGTGGCCAGACCGCCTGGCACACGGTCGGCACCTGCCGGATGGGGGAGGCGTCGGACTCGGCGGTAGACGACCATCTCCGGGTGCACGGTACGATCGGTCTGCGAGGAATCGACGCGTCGGTGATGCCGACGATTGTGTCCTCCAATACGAATGCTCCCGCGATCATGATAGGCGAGCGTGGCGCTGACCTGGTGCTGGAGGGCGCGTCAGCGCAACTGTGACAGAGTAATGTCGAGTTGACTGTCCCGACGCATTCCAAGTAATCGCCCGCCGCGCCGCCGCCCTACGGCCGCGCGCCCTTCGCCGCTGTCCGCTTGTCAAGCTTGGCCCGAGCGGGTTGTGCTGCGGATCCATCTCACGGTCGTGGTCAGCCGTCTTGGCGGTCAACTCGATGACGTAGCCGTTGGGGTCACGGAAGTAGAGCAGTTCGCTGGCAAGCTTGTGGGCGCCGTAGGACAGGGTCGGCCACGGCTGCGTGTCGTCTTCGATGCGCGCCGGCATCGGGGCGCCGTAGACTGCGATGGAACTGGCGTGCACCAGCCGCACCGGGCCAAGCCCGCGGGCGGTGCGCTGCGCGCCCACCTGCCTCAGCCTTTCGAGCAGGTAGCGGGTGCCGTCCAGGTTGGCGCGGATGCCGGCGTCGAAGTCCGCTTCCGCTCCACCGCTCACGATGTCGGCGAGGTGGAACACGCAGGCCGTCTGCTGGCCTCCCAGCGAGGCGACAAACTGGCGGTCCGCGACGCTGCCGATGCGCGAGTCGACCTCAGGTCCGCCCGCGGCCGATGAAGCCGGCAGCGCCGGTGATGAGTATTTCCATGGCTTCGGATCCCCTGCGGGCCATGCTAATCTTTGCGGGTCAGAGTCATGGTAGCGCCCCGGTCTGAACTCCGGTCCCTCCGTGCTTTTCCTTCGCGACGAGACCGAATCATCAAAACCTGCAGATTCTTGGAGACAGAAGAAATGAGGACATGGATGAAAGCCGCCTGGTTGCCGTTCGGTGCCGGGCTTATGGGTGTCGGCCTCGGGCTCGCCCCGCTGCCGGCCAGCGCGCAGGTGGAACTGAGCATGTCGGCGTGGGTTCCGGCGTCGCACATGCTCGTCAGGGACGGCATGGTCCCGTGGATGAAGGAGGTGGAGCGCGTCACGGAGGGCAGGGTCAAGATGAAGCTGCTGCCCAAGCCGGTGACCAATCCGACCAACCATTTCGACGCGGTGCGGGACGGCCTCGCGGATGTCGCCTTCGTCTCGCATGCGTATACGCCATCGCGCTTCCAACTGGTGACCGTGGGTGTGCTGCCCTTCGCCGGGGACAATGCTGAAGTCAATTCGGTAGCCCTGTGGCGCATCTACAGCAAGCACTTCCTGAAGCAGGACGAGCACAAGGGTGTCAAGCTGCTGACCATCTATACCCACGGCCCCGGCATTTTCTGGAACGCGAAGAAGCCGATCAAGACGGTCGACGATTTCGCGGGTCTGAAGATCCGGGTAGGTGGCGGCATCTCGGCGGACGTGGCCAACGCGCTCGGCGTGAACACCATCGCCAAGCCGGCGCCCGAATCCTATGAGCTGCTGTCGTCGGGCGTGGTCGACGGCGTGATGTTTCCGGCGGAAAGCATCGTCTCCTTCAAGCTGGACAAGCTGGTGAAGTACGCGACGCAGTTTCCCGGCGGGCTCTATTCGGACAGCCACAGCGTCATCATGAACACGGACCGCTGGAACAAGATCTCCGCGGCAGACCAGGCGGCGATCGAGAAGATCTCCGGCGAGGCGTTCTCCCGCAGTGTCGGCAAGGCCTGGGATGCCAACGCCGGGGCCGGTTTCGACGCTTTCAAGGCAGCCGGCGGGCAGGTGTTGCCGGCGGATGACGCCTTGGTCAAGGCGGTTGCGGAGAAGACCTCGCGCTTCGAGCAGGCGTGGGTCAAACTGGTCGACGACAAGGGCATGGACGGCAAGGCCATCCTGGCCGAGTACCGCGCCGAAGTCAAGAAACTGACGGCAAGCAAGTAGTCGCGGCAGCAGAGCAGGGCATTCAGCAGTTCCGGGCCGGAGTCGCAGCAGATGATTTCCGACTGCCAGATCCGGCTCGCCATGCCGGCGGACGTGCGCCGGATCGCGGAGATGTCCCGCGACTTCATCGAACACGGTCTCGGATGGCGCTGGACGCCGCCGCGTGTACTGGCCGCCATCCGCGCGCCCGACACCAATCTCGCGGTCGCCTGCCGCAGCAATCGTCTCGCCGGCTTCGGACTGATGCAGTACCGGGAAGACGAGGCGCACCTGATCCTGCTGGCGGTCGAAGCCGCCTGCCGCCGTACCGGCGTCGCGACGGCGCTGCTGTCGTGGCTGGAGCAGTGTGCCCTTACCGCCGGCATCGGCGTCGTCTACCTGGAAGCCCGCACCTGCAATTTCGAGGCTCGGGCCTTCTACCGCAGGATCGGCTACCGGGAGATCGCGCTGGTCCCCGGGTACTACCAGGGCCGGGAGGACGGTGTACGGATCGCGCGGGACCTGTGGCTGCAGAAGCCTCAATACAAGGCGGACACGTAGCCAATCGTCCACCAGCTTGCCCCGCTCGTCGCCCTGGGGTGCGACGCGTGAACATCTGCGGCAAGCTTGACGGCTCTCGCCTGACCGATTCCACCATGCACAGCGTACCTTTCCCGCGCCGGGCCAGATGTTGAACTTTCAGCTGCCCTTCCGATGACGTTCGACTCGCCTCGGCAAGCGCCCGTGCCATGGAAGCTGCTGGCCGTCGCCTTCATCTTCATCGCCATCACCGCCGTCTCGCTGGCCTTGACGTTCGCCGCCATCGGTGTGCAGTCGACCGTGCGCAGCTACGTCGCGGGTTCGGGCCAGTGGTCGAA
>JACCRJ010000450.1 GCA_013813615.1 Lautropia sp.
TTCCTGTCGAA
Source organism: Lautropia sp. (assembly GCA_013813615.1). GTDB lineage: Bacteria > Pseudomonadota > Gammaproteobacteria > Burkholderiales > Burkholderiaceae_E > Lautropia. Next base: position 12 of record JACCRJ010000450.1, read on the forward strand.
GGCCGGATCGGACATCAGCATGAGGAAGATGGTGTCGTTGCCCGAAGTAAGCGTACAGCGCTCGTCGTCGAGCATGCGAAGCGTCTGACCGACATCGAAGGTCGGCAAGCTCAGGAGGCAGCACCCGCTCACCAGGCTGACGAGCAGAGACAGGGTTGTGCCGGCAACGTGATAGAACGGCCGGATGCTGAAATAGCGATCGTCGGTGCGCGCATCCATGCGGTTCGCAACCGCTGTCGCATCCCGGAGCATGTTGGCGTGGGTCAGCATCACCCCTTTGGGAAATGAGGTCGTTCCCGAGGTGTACTGGATCAGAAGCAGATCCGATGGCGTGACTTGCGCCCCCGTTGCCCGGATCGCCATTTCATCAGTCGTGACTGCCGACAGTTCCGCTGTCAGCGAAGTGATGCCTGCGGGAAGGTCGTCGGCGTCGCCGAACATGAGGACGTGCCGCAGAACCGGCAGCGCGGACCCCGGCAGTTTATCTGCCATCGCCGGTTCGACCTCGGTCAGCAGATCCCGGTAGTCGATCTTGAGGAACCGATCGACGGTCAGCAAGATAGTGATATCGGATTGCTTCAGGCAATAGGCGAGTTCGTCGGTCCTGAAGCGGGTATTGATCGGAACGGTGACCGCGCCGATCATCGCGCAGCCGTAGAAGGCCTGCACCCACTCCGCACCGTTCGGCATCAGGATGCCGACATGATCCCCCTTGCGCAGCCCAAGAGAGAGCAGCACCGCGGCAAAGCGCATCGCGCCCGCATGCAGCGTGCGCCAGTTGAGGCGAGCATCGGGAAAGACCAGGGCCTCGGATGTCGGCCGCTTGACCGCATTGTCCAGGAGGTGGGCGGCGAGGGTGCCTGCTGCGAGTTGCCGCTGACTGGTCGGGGCGGCCTCGCTCTTCATCGGTCTGAATCCTTGGCGCTGCCGAATCCGGCGATGGCTGCCTTCCAGTCGCTGCCGTGCAGGTTCTCGACGATGGCTTCCAACTCGATCGCCAGTGCACCGTCACGGGTCGTCTCGAGCCCTTCGTCAACACAGCGCTTGGTCAGCCGAACCGCGAGTGGCGAGGACTTGGCAATCGCCTCGGCCATTGCAAGCGCGACGCCCTCGAGTGCGTCCGACGGAACAACACGGTTGACGATTCCGAGTTGCCGGGCCTCTTCGGCGTCGACCTTCCGTCCGGTAAAGAGCAGCTCCTTCGCCATCCTCGCCCCGACAATACGGGGTAGCCGCTGGGTGGCGCCGACCGTGCCCCAACCCACCTCGGGATAGCGAAAGCTCGCCGCCGACGACGCCAGGATGAAGTCGCAGGCGCCGGCAATCTCGCAGCCTGAACCGATTGCAGCACCGTGCACCAAGGCGATGGTCGGTTTGGGCATCGATTGGATCGCGGAATAGGCCGCGAAACCCTTCAACCTGCGTGCTCTCAGTTCTTCGGTGGTCATGGTCTGGCGTTCCTTGAGATCCGCACCGGCACAGAACACGCTGCCGTTGGCACGAATCAGCACGACCCGAACGGATTCGTTCGCCGCCAGCGCCTGCAGCGCTTGAACCAGCTCGTCGCACATCCGAAGATTCAGCGCATTGCGGCAATCGGGCCGGTCGAGGGTCAGGGTTGCGATGGCCGCGCCGGCCTTTACGCGAAGGGTCTGATAGTCGTTCATGATTCCGCCGGACGCCGCCTCAGTTGGTCTTGATGTTGGCGCTCTTGATGACCTCGTCGATCCGTTTCTTGTCCGCTTGCATGAAACTTCTTGCCTTGTCCGGTCCGAGCAGCATACCTTCCGCGCCCTGCGCTGCCAGTTTCTGTTGCATTTCGGCGCTGTTGACCACCTTGGTCAGCGCCTCGTAGATCGTCTCCAACACCGGTTTCGGTGTCTTTGCCGGCGCCGACAGCCCGTACCAGGAGCCGGATTCGAAGTCGGCGACGCCCGCTTCGGCCATGGTCGGAACGTCGGGCAGGGCGGGGGATCGCTTATCCGAGGCGATCGCCAACGCGCGGAGTTTGCCTGCCTTGACCTGGGGCAGCACGGCAGAGATGTTCAGAAGCGCCATCTGGACATTGCCCCCAACCAAGTCGACGACCGCGGGTGCAGCACCCTTGTAGGGAATGTGGGTAACGGAAATTCCGGTCTTGGAATTGAAGATCTCTGCCGCCAGATGCGGCGAGCTGCCGTTGCCCGCCGACGCATAGTTGAGCTTGCCTGGATCCTTCCTGGCGAGCGCGATCAGTTCGCTCACCGTTTTCGCCGGGACAGACGGATGAACGGCAAGGATGTTCGGAACCACCGCGAAGATCGCTGCGGGCGCGAAACTCGACAAGCCGTCGTACTTGGTCTCGTCAGGGCGCAGCGCGGGTGTCACCATATGCGACGCTGCCGTACTCAACAGCAGGGTATAGCCGTCGGGGTCTGAGCGGACGACGTATTCCGCGCCCAAGGCCGTGCCGGCGCCGGGCTTGTTCTCGACGATAAACTGCTGGCCCAGCAGATCACTGAGGTGCTTGGCTACCTCGCGTCCGAGCTGGTCGGCGGGTCCGCCGGCGGAGTACGGATTGACGATTCGGACGATCTTTTCCGGCCAGGTCTCTGCTTGCGCCGGGGAGTGGTAACTACCAAACGATATCGCAATGGCCGATGCGACAACCAATGACGC
>JACCRJ010000466.1 GCA_013813615.1 Lautropia sp.
CAGCGGCTCGAGGCGAGCGCCGTCATCGCCGCCCCGGCAATTGTCGCCGACCACACCGCCGTCGATGCAACCCGCAAGTGGCTTTTCGATGTCGACGCCGGCAACGCGGTGGAGGCGGTGTTCATCCCTGAAGCGCGCCGGGGTACGCTGTGCATCTCGACGCAAGCCGGTTGCGCGGTCAACTGCGGCTTCTGTTCCACGGGCAAGCAGGGCTTTTCGCGCAACCTGCAGACGGCCGAGATCCTCGGTCAGGTCTGGCTCGCCAACCGGCTGCTCGCCGTGCCGGGCGCGGTGTCGCGCTGGCAGCGTCCAGGCGCCGCCGGGCCCGACGAAGTCGAGGACGCCGAAGAAATCCGCGACGGGCAGAATCAGGCAGCAGACAGGCAGGAAGCCGCCGGACCGGCCGTCGCTGAGCGGCCCATCAGCAACGTGGTGTTCATGGGCATGGGGGAGCCGCTACTCAACTACGATGCGTTGGTGCCGGCGCTGCGGGCGCTGGTGGATGACCACGGTTACGCGCTGTCCCGGCGCCGGGTGACGGTTTCCACCTCCGGCGTCGTGCCGATGATCGACCGGCTCGCCGCCGACTGCCCGGTCGCGCTGGCGGTGTCGCTGCACGCCGGCAACGATGCCCTCAGGGACGAACTGGTGCCTTTGAACCGCAAGTACCCGCTGGCCGAACTGATGGCGGCATGCGGGCGCTACCTGGAAGTCGCGCCGCGCGACTTCATCACCTTCGAATACGTGATGCTGCGCAACGTCAACGACTCACTCGCCCAGGCGCGTGAGCTGGTGGCGCTGGTTCGCGACGTGCCCTGCAAGTTCAACCTGATCCCGTTCAATCCTTTTCCGGAGTCCGGTTTCACCCGGTCGAGCGACCACACCATTCGCCAGTTCGCGGAGGTCCTCGGCAATGCTGGTATCGTGACCACCATCCGCAAGACGCGCGGTGACGACATCGATGCGGCTTGCGGGCAGTTGGCTGGTGAGGTGGTGGATCGCACGCGTCTCAAGGACCGGGCAGCACGGGTCTCCCTGCACCGGCTGAAGCCCGGCAGGTCGTCGAACCAGGGGCAGGGATGACAGAGGTGTTCAGACTTCGGATGGCTGCCGTTCTTGCGGCTGGGTTGCTTGCAGGTGGCTGCGTCACCTCGCAGACGACCAGCAACGAAGGCGCCGGTCTGCCGCCGGGCGGCACCGGCGGCGGTTCCCAGCAGGCCTCCCGGGACCGGTCGACGTCCCCCACCAGCAGCGCGACCAGCGAGCCGGAAGAAATCCGCCGCCGCGCGCGGATCCGGCTGGAGCTGGCGGCCACCCATTATCAGCAGCAGAACTTCCCGCTGGCTTTGCAGGAGGCGGACCAGTCGGTCAGGCTGGATGCCGGTTTCAGCGCCAGCTACGGCATGCTGGGCCTGATCTACATGGCGATCGGTGACCGCGCCAAGGCAGACGAGAACTTCAACCGCGCCATCGCGCTGGATCCGAAGGATGCGGAGCTGAACAACAACTTCGGCTGGTACCTGTGCCAGACCGGCCGTCAGCAGGAAGCGCTCGCGTATTTCAACAGGGCGCTGGAAGACCGTCTCTACGCCACGCCGGCCAAGCCTCTGCACAACGCCGGCATCTGCGCGCTGCAGATCGGCGACGAGGCGGCGGCGGAGAACTATTTCCTGAGGTCTTTCCAGGTCGACCCTGCCAACGCGGTCGCCATGTACAACCTGGCGCAGCTGTACCTGAAGCGGCGCAACCATGAGCGGGCGAAGTTCTATTCCGACCGGTTGATGAACACCTACCAGCCGAACGCCGAAACCCTCTGGCTCGCGCTCCGGGTAGCCCGCGCGGCCGGCAGCCAGGACTACACCGCCCAACTGGCGTCGCAGCTGAGGCAGCGCTTTCCCGGTTCACGCGAGGCGGAACTGCTGCAACGAGGAGCATTCGGTGACTGAGGACGTGGTGACAAGACAGAAGACCCGGGTCGGCACGCCGGCGGAGCTCGCAGCCTCCCGGGAGGCGCGCGGGATGAGCCAGATCGACATTTCCCGGCGAATCAAGCTCCAGGTCAGGCAGGTCGTCGCGCTCGAGGAGGGGCAGTGGGACGCGCTGCCGGGCCGGGCATTCGTCCGGGGCGCGCTGCGCAGCTACGGCAGGCTCCTGGATGTCGACGTGGGCCCGCTGCTGGAGTCGATCGGCGGCTTCGCTGAGCCCTCGCAGGTCAGCGTCATGCAGCCGCTCGATGCTTCTTCGTCGCGGTCCCACGGCCGCGGCTTCAACGGCGGGGGCCGTGCCAGCCCGATGCTGTGGGTCGTCGCAGGCCTGATCGGCGTGGTTGCGGTGGTCGTCTATTTCGGATCCGGCGAGGACGCGGCCAGGATCCGCTCCTGGTTGCCCGATGTCGGCAGGCCCGCCGACGGCGCGGCCAATACTGCTCCGGCGGCATCGCCGCCCACGGTCGCGGGCTCGCCGTCTGCCCCGACCGGGTCCGGGCCGGCTGCATCGACGGCACCGGCCGATGCAGCCGGGCAGGGTATGCC
>JACCRJ010000204.1 GCA_013813615.1 Lautropia sp.
GGCGTAGACGTTGTAGACCGCGACGGTATCCGCGCCCTTTCCCTTGGCGACCAGCACGCCGGCCATGTCGGCAAGCCCGATCTGGTTGGCGCCGGCGCCGACGCGCTGGGTCGCCAGCGCCGAGCCCTTGCCCGGCTCGATCGACAGATCGATGCCCTCCTTCTCGTACCAACCCATCTTCTTCGCGTAGTAGTACGGGACGTGATCACCGCCGGGAACCCAGTTCAGCACGAAGTCGAGCTTCGTCTGCGCCTGAACCGCCCCGGATGCCAGCAAGCTGGCCGCAATGGTGGCCGCTAGGGCGGCGCCAAGCCTGATTCCTGTCGACATGAAATCTCCTGATACGTCTGTGTTGAATGCAGCCCCCGCTGCGGGGGCAGTGTGCGCGGCGCGGCGGCGGCGATTGACGGCGCCCGCCGGGTGCGTTAGGGTAAATTAACTGCCTGGTTACATCAATAAAATTATATTTTAGGGGCTCGACGGGCTCCCCGGAATCCACGGAATCCCCTAGCATGAAGTTGCACTGGTCAGACCTGCCTGCCGAAGTCCTCGAACTGCTGCGACGCGGCAGCGCCATTCCGGCGCATCCCCTCGCGCTCGATGCGGCGCGTAAGCTCGACCCGGAGCACCAGCGCGCCTTGACGCGTTACTACCTGGATTGCGGCGCGGGCGGCATCGCGGTCGGCGTGCATTCGACCCAGTTCGCCATCCGCGAGGTGGGACTTTACGAGCCGGTGCTCGCCCAGGCAGCGCAGGTGGCGCGGGACTGGTGCAACCGGCCGGTCGTGATGATCGCCGGGCTCGCGGGACGTACCGCACAGGCCTGCCGCGAGGCGGAGATCGCGCTGGCCAATGGCTACCACGCGGGCCTGCTGTCGCTTGCGCCGATGAAAGGCGCATCGATCGACGAACTGGTTACGCATTGCGAGGCGGTTGCCGCGGTCATACCCCTGGTGGGCTTCTACCTGCAGACCGCCGTCGGCGGTATCGCCTTGCCGGCAGCGTTCTGGCGCCGCTTCGCCGGCATCGACAACGTCGTCGCGATCAAGATGGCGCCTTTCGACCGCTATCGCACGCTCGATGTCATCCGCGGCGTGGTGGCGGCCGGTGCCGAAGAGCGCGTGACGCTCTACACCGGCAACGACGACCATATCGTGCTCGACCTGCTGACACCCTTCGACGTGCAGCGCCAGGATGAACGGGTCCAGGTGCGGATCCGCGGGGGCCTGCTCGGCCACTGGAGCGTGTGGACCCGGGGCGCGGTGCAGATGCTCGAGCGGATCCAGTCCGCGGTTGCCGCTGGCGCCGTGGATGAGACGCTCCTCGCGCTCGACTCCCGCGTCACCGACTGTAACAGCGCCTTCTTCGATGTGGCCAACGACTTCGCCGGCTGCATTCCGGGTTGCCATGAGGTCCTGCGCCGCCAGGGCCTGCTGCGCGGAATCTGGTGCCTCGATCCGAGCGAAACGATGTCGTCGGGTCAGGCGCAGGAGATCGACCGGGTCTGCCGCGAGCATGCAGACCTCGCGGACGACGACTTCGTCGCCGCCAACCTTTCCCGATGGCTCAGCCGATGATGGCTCAGCCGAAGATGGATCGCTTCCGATGATGGATCGCTTCAACACCCGGACGGGGCGCTACGCCATGGCAGTCGTCGCTCATCTGGCGCTGCTGCTCGGATGGCACCTGTTCGTGCGGCTGGGCGACGTGCCGCGCTTCGTCATGCCGTCGCCGGGCGACACTTTCCATTCGGTGCTCTCGCCCAACTACGACTGGTGGGCGAACACCACGGTGACCGCCACCGAGATCTTCGGCGGCTACTTCCTTGCGCTGATCGTGGGCGTGGCGCTGGCGCTTGCCTTCACCTGGTCGCGCACGCTGGAGGCGCTGATGCTGCCGCTTCTGGTGACGTTGAACATGATCCCGAAGGTCGCGCTCGGACCGCTGTTCATCGTCTGGTTCAAGTACGGCGTCTTTCCGAACACCATGATGGCCTTCTCCATCGCGGTGTTCCCGATCCTGCTCAACACCGCGAAGGGCCTGCGCGAGATCGAGCCGGATCTGCTCGACCTGGTGCGCTCGCTGCGTGGCTCGCGCTGGCAACTCTTCACCAAGATCCAGCTGCCGGGCTCGCTGCCCTACATTTTTGCCGGGATGAAGGTCGCCGCTATTCTGGCGGTCGCCGGCGCGATCGTCGGCGAGTTCCTCGGCTCCGACAGGGGCCTCGGCTACCTGATGCTCCAGGTGCAGGTGACGCTGGACACGCCGGCGATGTTCATGGCGGTGGTCCTGATCACCCTGCTCGGCATGCTGCTCTACGGCCTGGTGATCCTGCTGGAACACTTCCTGATCGTCAAGGACGCGCGGCTCGGATGAACGCGACTGCCCCAAAACCGCTGGAACCCTTCATCCATCTCGATGGCGTCACCAAGAGCTACCGTGCCGGCCGAAAGCAGCACCTGGCGATCTCGGACGCGAGCTTCGACGTCATGCCGGGAGAACTCGTCGCGCTGGTCGGACCGTCCGGATGCGGCAAGTCGACGCTGCTGAAAATACTGGCCGGCCTGCACGGGCACGACGAAGGCACGGTAAAGATCGGCTCCCCGAACCATCCCTTCGATCCCGCCCGGGACGTCGGCATGGTGTTCCAGGCGCCCCTGTTGCTCAAGTGGCGCCGGATCCTCGACAACGTGCTGCTGCCCGCCGAGTTGCTCGGGCTGCCGATGGCGGCGGCGCGCGAGCGGGGGCGCGGCCTGCTGTCGCTGGTCGGCCTGGAAGGCTACGAGGATAAGTACCCTTACGAGCTCTCCGGCGGCATGCAGCAGCGCGCTGCGATCGCCCGCGCGCTCATCCATGATCCGAAGCTGGTGCTGATGGACGAACCCTTCGGCGCGCTCGATGCCCTCACTCGAGAGAAGATGAACCTCGAGCTGCTGCGCATCTGGAAGGAATCCGGCAAGACCATCGTCTTCGTCACCCACGGCATCTCGGAAGCGGTGTTCCTCGGCTCGCGAGTGGTCGTCTTCACCGCAGGTCCCGCCCGGATGGCAGACAACTTCATGATCGAGCTGCCGCATCCGCGAACGCTGGACATGAAGACCCAGGAGACCTTCGGTGTCTACACCCGGCGCGTCTACAAGTTGCTCGGCATGGAATAGCCGACGTCGTCCCCTCCGATGGAGCCTTCCCAGATGACTAGCGGCACTGAACCTGCTCCCCGGCTGACGATCCAATCGATAGTACTCCTCGAGCGCGACGTGCGCCTGCGCATGCCGTTCCGGTTCGGCGTCGTCACGTTGACGGCTGCGCCGCAGGCCTTTGCCCGGGTCCGGGTCCGGCTGCACGACGGTCGCGAGTCCGAGGGCGCGGCGGCGGAACTGCTCGCGCCGAAGTGGTTCGACAAGAATCCCGCGCTGAGCAACGAGGACAACTTCGACCAGCTTCGCGCATCGCTCGGCATCGCCCGCACGTTGTACCTCTCCGGCGACGCCGCCACCCCCTTCGAACATTTCACCCGCCACTACCCGGAGCAGATCAGGCAGGCGGCAGGCCGCAGCCTGAACAGCCTGGTGGCCAACTACGGACCGGCGCTCATCGACAGGGCCGTCATCGATGCCCTGTGCCGGGCGCTCGGCCGCTCCTTCCACGACGTGATCCGCCACAACCTCGCCGGCATCGGAGCAACGCCGCTGTGCCCTGACCTGGCGGGCTTCGATTTCACCGCATTCCTGGCGGGACTGCAGCCGGCGTCGACCATCAGCGCGCGGCACACGGTCGGGCTGGTCGATCCGATCACCGCCGCCGACCAGCCGAAGCGGGTCGACGACGGCCTGCCCGAGACCCTGGAGGAGGTTGTCGCTACCTACGGCCACCGCTGGTTCAAGCTCAAGGTCGGCGGGGAGCTGCAGGCTGACGTCGAGCGGCTGGGCGCCATTGCCGGGGTGCTCGACAGGCTCGAGGGCGGCTACCGCGCCACACTCGACGGCAATGAACAGTACGAGGATGTCGACGGGGTGCTGGAGCTGTGGCACCGCATGAAGACCGAACCGCGTCTCGCTCGCCTGTGCAGGAACGTGTCGTTCATCGAGCAGCCGATCAAGCGCCAGGCGGCCCTGTCGCAGAACGTCAGCGGCCTTTCGACGCAGAAGCCGGTGATCATCGACGAGTCCGACGATTCCCTCGATGCGTTCGTCCGGAGCCGCCAGGTGGGCTACACCGGCGTTTCCTCCAAGACCTGCAAGGGCTTCTACAAGTCGCTGATCAACCGTGCCCGCTGCCTCAAGTGGAACCGCGAGGAGAGCCGCGACGAGGTGCTCGACCCTACCAATCCGCGCTACCTGATGAGCGCCGAAGACCTGACGATACAGGCTGGGCTTGCCCTGCAGCAGGACCTGGCGCTGGTTTCGCTGATGGGTATCCGGCACGTCGAACGCAACGGCCACCACTACGTCAACGGCATGGCCGGCCTGCCGCAGGCGGAGCAGGATGCATTCCTTGCGGCGCATCCCGACCTCTACGAGCGCAGCCACGGCGCGGTGCGGCTCAGGATCCGGGACGGCACACTGGCCATCGGCTCGCTGGGTTGCGCCGGTTTCGCCAGCGGCGCCCTGCCTGACTGGAGCGATATGCGGCCGATGAGCCTGGTCAGCGCGAGCAGCGGCGGCTAGCCGGTGAACCGACCTGCCGCTTCGACCACCACCTCGGACGCGGCGCCCGGTTTCCTCGGACGCTGCGCGGAGGCCGTGACCTATTACCTGCCGAGCGTCCTCGTGATGTTCGCACTCGTGC